>NZ_JALDUC010000004.1:110841-146614 GCF_023109235.1 Streptococcus mitis | reverse complement strand
GTTGTTTCGTCGCTTTTCATTATAGGTCATATGGGACTTTTTTTCTACACAAAAATAGGCTCCATAATATTTATAGGAGATTTACCCACTACAAATATTATAGAGCCACTAATAGTTATGGAGGTAAGGTCATGGGCGCTATTATGGAGTTTGCGACAGAAAAACAGATTGAATCCTTTCTTTCAACTTGCCACATTGAAGGACAAAAGAATTTTCTTATGGTCTTTAAGAAAAAGACAAGGCTGAAATCCTTTATTGATTTTTTCGTTATAGGAGGAAGTTACTATGTTCAGTCGAGTGTGAAGCCTAAGATTCTGGCATTCACACCAAAGGGTATCTACTTGATGGACATCAGTGATGTAACTGAAAATCGTTCTAATCAAGTCGTAGAGATACCTTGGAATGATGTTAAAGATTTTACTTATCAGACAGTCTTGAATACAGTTAGGCTGAACTGGAACTATCAAAATGAAGCCTACATTTTTTCTGTGGATGTCGGTCAGATTAGTCAGCATGTGGGCCAATATCAATTTAACAAAGACCATTATGACTATTTAGCCCAACACGATTTCTTTCAGTCGAAATAAAACTCTAGTAATCATGGCTACAAAAGAATCTGGAAGTTTTTCTGGATTCTTTTTTGGCTTTACTCGATAAGTATATAGTTTGAAACTATAACTAGCTCTTGAAAAGAAGAAAATGAGTTGATGAAAATAAGTGGTACAATAGTTACTATAGATTTGGAGGTATTGTATGAGCAAGGAATTACACATTAACACAATTTTGGCCCAGGCGGGTATCAAGTCAGATGAAGCGACAGGAGCTTTGGTGACACCGCTTCATTTTTCAACGACCTATCAGCATCCAGAGTTTGGTAAATCTACTGGATTTGACTATACGCGCACCAAAAACCCAACTCGCAGTAAGGCGGAAGAAGTCTTGGCGGCTATTGAGTCAGCAGACTATGCCCTAGCGACTAGCTCAGGTATGTCAGCTATTGTACTGGCCTTTAGCGTCTTTCCAGTAGGAAGTAAGGTCTTGGCAGTGCGTGACCTTTACGGTGGTTCTTTCCGCTGGTTCAACCAAGTGGAGCAGGAAGGTCGTTTCCATTTTACCTATGCCAATACAGAAGAAGAATTGATTGCCGAGTTAGAGAAGGATGTGGATGTTCTCTATATCGAAACTCCAACCAACCCTTTGATGTTGGAATTTGATATTGAAAAACTAGCAAAATTGGCTCATGCTAAGGGTGCCGAAGTGGTGGTGGACAATACCTTCTATAGCCCTATCTACCAACGTCCGATTGAAGATGGAGCAGATATCGTCCTTCATTCAGCAACCAAGTATCTAGCAGGCCACAATGATGTCTTGGCTGGAGTGGTTGTGACCAATAGTTTAGAACTATACGAGAAGCTTTTCTACAATCTCAATACGACAGGAGCAGTCTTGTCTCCATTTGATAGTTATCAATTGATTCGTGGTCTCAAAACCTTGTCTCTTCGTATGGAACGTTCAACAGCCAATGCTCAAGAAGTGGTTGCTTTTTTGAAGGATTCTCCAGCAGTTAAGGAAGTTCTCTACACTGGTCGAGGGGGCATGATTTCCTTTAAAGTAGCAGATGAAAAACGTATTCCTCATATTTTGAACAGCCTCAAGGTCTTCTCTTTTGCGGAAAGTTTGGGTGGGGTGGAAAGTCTTATTACTTATCCAACGACACAAACTCATGCCGATATTCCAGCAGAAGTGCGCCATTCTTATGGTTTGACAGATGACCTCTTGCGCTTGTCAATTGGGATTGAGGATGCTAGAGATTTGATTGCAGATTTGCGCCAAGCATTAGAAGGATAAGACAAAGATGGGAAAATATGATTTTACAAGCCTGCCCAATCGTTTAGGGCATCATACCTATAAATGGAAAGAGGCGGAAACGGATAGTGAAGTTCTACCAGCTTGGATAGCGGATATGGACTTTGTAGTCTTGCCTGAAATCCGCCAAGCCGTGCAAACTTACGCTGATCAACTGGTCTATGGCTATACTTATGCTAGTGAAGAGTTAATTAAGGAAGTTCAAAAGTGGGAAGCTACACAACATGGTTATCACTTTGACAAAGAGGCTCTTGTCTTTATCGAGGGTGTGGTACCGGCCATCTCAACAGCTATTCAAGCCTTTACAAAAGAAGGAGAAGCAGTTCTGATTAACACACCTGTCTATCCACCTTTTGCTCGTAGTGTCAAGTTGAACAATCGTAGATTGATTACCAATTCTTTGGTGGAAAAGGATGGTCTGTTTGAGATTGACTTTGACAAGCTGGAGAAGGATTTGGTGGAAGATGATGTAAAACTTTATATCCTCTGCAACCCTCACAATCCTGGTGGACGTGTTTGGGAAAAAGAAGTCTTGGAAAAGATTGGCCAACTCTGCCAGAAACACGGTGTTTTCTTGATTTCGGACGAGATTCACCAAGATTTGGCCCTCTTTGGTCACAAACACCATTCTTTCAATACCATTAATCCTGCCTTCAAAGATTTTGCGATTGTCTTGAGCAGTGCCACTAAAACCTTTAATATTGCGGGGACAAAAAATTCCTATGCAGTCATTGAAAATCCTAAGTTGAGACTGGCTTACCAGAAACGCCAGTTGGCCAATAATCAACATGAAATTTCAGGCTTGGGTTATTTGGCGACAGAAGCTGCCTATCGATATGGGAAGGATTGGCTAGAGGAACTCAAGCCAGTCTTTGAAGACCACATCAATTATGTGGTGGATTTATTTGGTAAAGAGACTGAAATCAAGGTTATGAAACCGCAAGGAACCTACTTGATTTGGCTTGATTTTTCAGCCTATGACCTGACTGATGAAAGATTGCAAGAGCTGTTGAGAAATGAAGCTAAGGTTATCCTTAACCGTGGTTTGGATTTTGGAGAGGAAGGAAGTCTCCATGCCCGCCTCAATGTAGCCATGCCTAAACCTCTGTTGCAAGAAGTTTGTCAGCGGATTGTGGCGACTTTTGCCAAACTTTAAAAATCCAGCCTTCTAGGAGAAAAGTCTTCCTAGGAGGCTATTTTCATAGAAGAAAATATGGTATAATAAAAAGATAAGGTAAAGGTAGAAATATGGCTAAATTGATTCCGGGGAAAGTCCGTATCGAAGGCGTTGCCCTTTATGAAACTGGTAAAGTTGACATCATCAAGGAAAAGAATAATCGGCTCTACGCTCGTGTTGCAGAAGAAGAACTGCGCTATAGTTTAGAGGATGATTTGGTTTTTTGTGCCTGTGATTTTTTCCAAAAGAGGGGCTACTGTGTGCACTTGGCAGCGCTGGAGCATTTTCTGAAAAATGATGAGCGTGGTCAGGAAATCTTGCAAAGTCTGGAAGAAGGTCATGAAGAAAAAGAGGCCGTTGAAACCAAGGTAACCTTGGGTGGCAAATTTTTGGACCGAATCTTGCCTCCAAAAACAGAACGTGCCTATGAATTATCGGCTGTGGGGCAAGTGGAAGCAGGAACCAATCATATCTTGTGGACCCTTAGAATCGGGCAAATCAATAGCCAAAAATACTATGTCATTCGGGACATTCCACTCTTTTTAAGGGTTGTCGAGCAGAGAAAACCTTATATGATTGGAAAAACTTATGAGGAGTCTCTGTCTTTGGAAGTCTTTGATGAAGCCAGCCAAGAGCTTCTTACTTTCTTGCGCGGACTAACGGAGGAAGGACTGACTCCAGACCTCTTTTTCCAAAATCAAGGCCGACACCTTTTTTTCCCTCTGACCTTTTTTGAGCAGGGTGTGAATTTACTGATGACCCTGCCCCATTTTCAATTTGACCATCAAGTGGATAGCTACCAAACACTGCTCTTTCAGGATATGAATGCGGATGCCAATCTATTTGCCTTTACAGTAACAGAATACTCGGATTATTTTGAAATGGAAATCAGTGAGAGTCATAGAGTCAATGTCTTTTACCAGGGAGCCGTACTTTTCCATAAAGGACAGGTTTATTTTCTAACAGACCAGCAGATACGTCTTTTCAAGGAAATCAAAGCGTTGCCTTTGGATCAGCATGGAAAGAAATACCTGCAATTTGATAGTAGTGACCGAGATAAGTTGGCTTCTTGTTTAACTCTTTTTAGCCAGATGGGGACAGTTTCAGCTCCAGAACGTTTACAAATCAAAATCTTTACGCCCTCTTTTTACTTTGACAGGGAAGAGGACAATCGGATTCGTTTAGAAATTCAGTTTGATTATGGGGATAGACAGGTATCTAGCCGACAAGAGCTAGAAGAATTGCCATTTTCGAGTGATGCTGACTTAGAAGAAAGAATTTTCCAAGTCTGTTTGGCAGCTGGATTTGAAGCCGATTTTCAATCTTGGCGTCAGGCCTTAAAAGCAGAATCTGTCTATCATTTCTTCCATGATATCATCCCAGTCTTTGAAAAACTCGGGCATGTTGACCTATCAGACAAGTTAGAAGAACTTTATAACCTAGCGAGCCCTCAAGTGCAGATTGCTTCCAAGGGAGGTCTCTTGGAAATCCAGTTTGATTTTCAAGATATTGCCCAAGAGGAAATCGACCAAGCCATGCAGGCCTTGGTTGCCAATCAAGATTTTTACATTGGTTCGTCTAATCAAGTCTACTTTTTTGATGAAGAAACCAAGAAAATTCGCCAAAATCTACAGGAACTGGGGCAGTTTGAATTAAAAGATGGGGCCTTGCAGGCTCGAAAATCCTTGGCCTACAGTTTAGCTCATCTTTTTGAGGGGCGTGACCGTGTTTCTTTTTCACAAGAATTCCAGAATCTGGCCCAGGATTTGACGCATCCAGAGGACTTTCCTTTGCAAGCAACTCAGGTTCAGGCTGATTTACGAGATTATCAGGAAAAGGGAATTCGTTGGTTGCAAATGCTCCATTATTATGGTTTTGGTGGGATTTTGGCTGATGATATGGGACTTGGTAAAACCCTACAGACTATTGCTTTTTTGACCAGTCAAGTGACAAAAGAAAGTCGGGTTTTGATTTTAGCTCCGTCAGGTTTGATTTACAACTGGGCGGATGAATTTCAGAAATTTGCCCCACAGTTGGATGTGGCTGTTGTTCATGGTTTGAAAGCTAGTCGTGAAGAGATTCTTGCTGAGAGTCATCAAATCTATGTGACGAGTTATGCTACCTTCCGTCAGGACAGTGATCTTTATCAGGGGATGGCCTTTGACTTCCTTTTCTTAGATGAAGCTCAGGTCATGAAAAATGCCCAGACCAAGATTGCCCAGACCTTGAGACAATTTGTGGTGCCGTCAGTTTTTGCCTTGTCAGGAACTCCTATTGAAAATCATCTGGGTGAGTTGTGGTCTATTTTCCAAATTGTTATGCCAGGACTCTTGCCAAGCAAGAAAGAATTTATGAAATTGCCAGCTGAGCGAGTAGCTCAGTTTATCAAGCCTTTCGTTATGCGACGCAAGAAAGAAGAAGTTCTGACTGAATTGCCAGATTTGATAGAAGTGGTTTATAAGAATGAACTGGAAGACCAGCAAAAGGCTATTTACCTAGCCCAGTTGCAACAGATGCGAGACCGTCTGGCTCAAGTGTCAGATCAGGAATTTCAGCGAAGTCGTGTGGAAATCTTGTCTGGTCTGATGCGCTTGCGTCAAATCTGTGACACTCCTGCCCTCTTTATGGAAGATTATCAGGGAGCCAGTGGCAAACTGGATAGTCTTCGAGACCTGCTACTACAGGTGGCAGACGGCGGACATCGTGTCTTGATTTTCTCGCAGTTCAAGGGAATGTTGGAGAAAATTGAACAAGAATTGCCAGACTTGGGCTTGACTTCCTTTAAAATTACCGGTTCGACCCCAGCCAAGGAAAGACAAGACATGACCAAAGCCTTTAACCAAGGGGAAAGAGATGCCTTTCTGATTTCCCTCAAGGCTGGTGGTGTCGGTCTGAATCTGACAGGTGCTGATACGGTTATTTTGGTTGACCTTTGGTGGAATCCTGCGGTGGAAGCGCAAGCTATTGGCCGTGCCCATCGGATAGGTCAGGAAGAAACGGTTGAGGTTTATCGCTTAGTAACCAGGGGAACCATTGAAGAAAAAATTCAGGAACTCCAAAAACAAAAGAAACATCTAGTGTCACAAGTATTGGATGGAACAGAGTCACGTGGCAGTCTCAGCCTAGCAGAAATTAGAGAAATTTTGGGAATTTCTGAAGCCAGCACTTGAAAAATCAAGACAATACGCTATAATGAAGTGTTGAAAGGAAATAGAAAATGAGAGAAGAACGATTTCCATTGGTGTCAGATGATGAGATCATGTTGACTGAGATGCCGGTTATGGACCTCTATGATGAATCTGACTTTATCAGTAATATCAAGGGAGAATACCGTGATAAGAATTATCTGGAGTGGGCCCCTATTACTGAAGAAAAACCAGCAAAACCGATTGAAAAGCCCGTAGAGAAACCTAAGAAGGCTGGTTTAGGAGTTAAAAAAGAAGGAAAGAGCTATGCGGAGGTGGCGCGTGAAGAAGCGCGTGCGGATTTGAAAAAGAAGCGCTCAGCAAGTTATCTGACTAAGGATATTACTCCTACAAGGCGCCCTTCTCAGCAACGTTTGGATAGACAGAGCAATCAACCTACCGCGCCTTTCCAAAAGGAAAATCCTGGCGAATTTGTCAAATACAGTCAAAAATTGACCCAGTCTCATTACATCTTGGCGGAAGAAGTGAACAATATTTCGACTCAAGCTGAGCCAAAAGAAACTTCGGGCCCAAAGAAAAACAACTATGATTTTCTGAAAAAGAGCCAAATCTACAATAAAAAGAATCAACAAAAAGAACAAGAACGTCAGGTGGCCCAAGAGTTGAATCTGACAAGAATTACGGAATAGGGGAGAAAACATGTCAAAGACATATCATTTTATTGGAATTAAGGGATCAGGTATGAGTGCCTTGGCCTTGATGTTGCACCAAATGGGGCATAAGGTACAGGGTTCAGATGTTGAAAAGTATTACTTTACTCAACGTGGTCTTGAGCAGGCAGGAATCACCATTCTTCCTTTTGATGAAAAGAATCTAGACGGTGATATGGAAATTATCGCTGGAAATGCCTTTCGTCCAGATAACAACGTCGAAATTGCCTATGCAGACCAAAATGGTATCAGCTATAAACGTTACCATGAGTTCCTAGGTAGCTTTATGCGTGACTTTGTTAGCATGGGAGTTGCTGGAGCGCACGGAAAAACTTCAACGACAGGTATGTTGTCTCATGTCTTGTCGCACATCACAGATACGAGCTTCTTAATCGGAGATGGGACAGGTCGTGGTTCAGCCAATGCCAAATATTTTGTCTTTGAATCTGACGAATATGAGCGCCACTTCATGCCTTACCACCCAGAATATTCTATTATTACCAACATTGACTTTGACCATCCAGACTATTTCACAAGTCTAGAGGATGTTTTCAATGCCTTTAACGACTATGCTAAACAAATTACCAAAGGTTTGTTTATCTACGGTGAGGATACTGAATTGCGTAAGATTACGTCTGATGCACCAATTTATTATTATGGTTTTGAAGCAGAAGGCAATGATTTTGTAGCTAGCGATCTTCTTCGTTCAACAACTGGTTCAACCTTCACAGTTCATTTCCGTGGACAAGACTTAGGGCAATTCCATATTCCAACCTTTGGTCGTCACAATATCATGAATGCGACAGCCGTTATTGGATTGCTTTACACAGCAGGATTTGATTTGAACTTGGTGCGTGAACACCTGAAAACTTTTGCCGGTGTTAAGCGTCGTTTCACTGAGAAAATTGTCAATGACACGGTGATTATCGATGACTTTGCCCACCATCCAACAGAAATTATTGCTACCTTGGATGCAGCTCGTCAGAAATACCCAAGCAAGGAAATTGTTGCAGTCTTCCAACCTCATACCTTTACAAGAACTATTGCCTTGTTGGATGAATTTGCCTATGCTTTGAATCAAGCGGATGCTGTTTACCTAGCCCAAATTTATGGATCTGCTCGTGAAGTAGACCATGGTGATGTTAAAGTGGAAGACCTAGCCAATAAAATCAACAAGAAACACCAAGTGATCACTGTTGAAAATGTTTCTCCACTCCTAGACCATGATAATGCTGTCTATGTCTTTATGGGAGCAGGAGATATCCAAACCTATGAATACTCATTTGAGCGACTCTTGTCTAACTTGACAAGCAATGTTCAATAGGATTTTTCCATGGAAATTCCAATTAAGATCATTCAGGCAAGTAAGTCTGATTTGGCTGAGATAGAGACACTTCAGGCCACATCTTTTCCAGCTGAAAAGCAGCAACCTTCCCATATTTTAGAAGAAAGTATCCGTAAGTCTGCGGATACCTTTCTTCTAGCTAGGGATGAAAATCAGCTGCTAGGCTATGTTCTAGGTGGTCCTTACCCACACAATCCAAAATGTCTAGAAATACATTCTTTAGTCATTGAGTCTGACCATCAGAGACAGGGCTTGGGAACGCTTCTTCTTGCGGCTTTGAAAGATGTGGCAGTTAAGCTGGATTACAAAGCTATTCGTTTAAAGAGTCCGGATGAGTTGCTTTCCTATTTTGAAATGAACGGTTTTATTGATGAAGAAGAGACAGATTCGCTTTATGCAGCTAGTCAAGGTTTTAATATGATTTGGTTTAATCTCTTTTTTTAGGAGGCAAAATGGAAATTAGGAAAGCAAGATTAGAAGATTTGGATCGTATCGTTGAGATTGAACTAGAAAATTTCTCGATTGAAGAAGCCATTCCTCGCTTTGTTTTTGAAGCACATTTGCGAGAAATTCAGACCTCGTTTCTGGTTGCAGAAAAAGAGGGCAGAATCATGGGGTATATAGAAGGGCCAGTTGGACCATACCGCCATCTGCAAGACCAGTCCTTTACAGAGGAGATAGAAGACCATAGTCATGAACCTGGTGGTTATATCTCTGTGACCTGTCTTTCTATTGCCGAGGAGGCACAGGGCCTTGGACTTGGTCAGAAATTACTAACAGCCTTGAAAGAACTGGCTCTTGAATACGAAAGAGAAGGCATTAACCTAACCTGTCATGACTATCTCATCGCCTACTACGAAAAACATGGATTTGTCAATGAAGGCCAGTCTCAGTCAACCTTTGCAGGGGAAACTTGGTATGATATGGTCTGGGAAGCTAAAAAATAAGCTAGAAAAGCATGCTAGGTTGCTTTTCTTTCGTTTTTAAGATATAATACTATGGATTGTCAACGAGGAGGATAAACTTTTGAGTGAAAAGCCAAGAGAAGACGAAAAATTAAGCTTTAAAGAGCAGATTTTACGTGATTTAGAACGAGTTAAAAAACATGAAGAAGATCAGGAAGAAGTTAATTTAGCTTCAATAAAACCTCAACTTTCTTCTAAAAATGATCAGTCAATAGAAGACTTGATGGAAGATTCTCTATCAGCTGTAGAGGATATTATGAGAAACGCTCCTACCGTGCCGACTCACCCCAGCCAAGATTTACCAGCTTCTCCAGCAGATGAGATAAAAAGAGAAACTCTTACTGTTCCAAGTCATCCCAGTCAAGATGTTCCTTCTTCTCCCGCGGAAGAGGCTGTAAGACAAGCTCCACTTGCTCCTAGTCACCCGAGTCAAGAAGGACCTTCTACTCCATCAGCGGAGGGAGTATCAAGACCAACTCCAGGACCTGTTAGTCCTAGAAAAGTAGAAAAGGAATTTAATGAAATCCCAACAAGAGTAGCTGTTTCTTATAAGACAGAAGGGCAGAAAGAAGTAGTAAAAAAAGAAGTTTCTACTTCACAACCACTAGTGGAAAAGAAAGCTGTAGAAGAAATGCCTGCAACTCTACGTCGTAGTCGTCGTGAGACAGTTAAACCAGTTAAGAAGAAAAAATCACATTTGAAGGCTTTCTTCATTTCACTACTGATTTTCCTTGCCCTGATTTCGGCAGGTGGTTACTTCGGTTATCAGTATGTTCAGTCATCTTTATTACCAGTTGATGCTAATTCTAAGCAGTATGTAACCGTTCAAATCCCGGAAGGATCCAATGTCCAAGAGATTGGATCAGCACTTGAAAATGCTGGTGTGATTAAACACGGAGTGATTTTTGCTTTCTATGCGAAATATAAGAATTATTCAGATTTGAAGGCTGGATATTACAATTTGCAAAAGAGCATGAGTACAGAGGATATCATTAAGGAACTACAAAAAGGTGGTACTCCTGAACCTCAAGAACCTTCACTTGCAGATTTAACCATTCCAGAAGGATATACGATTGATCAAATTGCCCAAGCTGTAGGCCAATTACAAGGTGAATTTAAAGAACCTTTGACAGCGGAAGCCTTCTTGGCTAAGGTGCAAGATGACAACTTTATCAGTCAAGAAGTTGCTAAATATCCAAACCTACTCGAAAGCTTGCCAACGAAAGAAAGTGGAGTTCGTTACCGTTTGGAAGGTTATCTTTTCCCAGCGACCTACTCTATCAAGGAAAGCACGACTATTGAAAGCTTGATTGATGAGATGTTGGCAGCCATGGATAAGACCTTGACTCCGCACTATAGTGCAATTAAGTCTAAGAACTTGACAGTTAATGAATTGCTAACAATTGCTTCACTTGTTGAAAAAGAAGGTGCTAAGACTGAAGATCGTAAATTGATTGCAGGTGTCTTCTACAATCGTTTGAACCTTGGTATGCCACTTCAAAGCAATATCGCAATCTTGTATGCTCAAGGCAAACTTGGCCAAAATATCAGCCTAGCAGATGACGCTGGAATTGATACATCGATTAATTCACCATACAATGTTTATACAAAACCTGGTTTGATGCCTGGTCCAGTGGATAGTCCAAGTAAGGACGCGATTGAAGCAAGTATCAACCAAACAAAGAGTGAGAACCTCTATTTTGTAGCCAATGTTACAGATGGTAAAGTCTATTACGCAGTGACACAGGAAGAACATGATCGTAATGTAGCTGAGCACGTCAATAGCAAGCTTACTCAAAATAGTAGTTCAAACTAAGACTACAAAAATGAGAATCTCAGATAGAGATTCAATACTATCGAAAGAAAGTTGAGAAAAATGGCAGAAAAAACATATCCTATGACCCTTGCGGAAAAGGAAAAACTTGAAAAAGAATTAGAAGAATTGAAATTGGTCCGCCGTCCAGAAGTGGTAGAACGCATTAAGATTGCCCGTTCATACGGTGACCTTTCTGAAAACAGTGAGTACGAAGCAGCTAAGGATGAACAAGCCTTTGTTGAAGGACAAATCTCTAGCTTGGAAACAAAAATCCGTTATGCTGAAATCGTCAATAGCGACTCAGTTGCCCAAGATGAAGTAGCGATTGGTAAAACAGTCACTATCCAAGAAATTGGTGAGGACGAAGAAGAAGTTTATATTATCGTAGGTTCAGCTGGTGCAGATGCTTTTGCAGGTAAGGTTTCAAATGAAAGCCCAATTGGACAAGCTTTGATTGGTAAGAAAACAGGTGACACAGCAACTATTGAAACACCTGTTGGTAGCTATGATGTAAAAATCTTGAAGGTTGAAAAAACAGCCTAAAACAAAAAAAGGAGTGGGGAGGCAGTGCGCTTCACTCACTCCTTTTTCCATTTTAAATTGAATTGGAGACTATATGAGTTCAAAGAAGAAAAAAAATAAGATGGAGCGTGGTTTAACTAATCGTCACGTACAGGTTATGGCCATCGCCGGAACAATCGGAACAGGACTCTTTTTGGGAGCGGGTCGCTCAATTAGCCTAACAGGTCCGTCCATTGTACTGATTTATATGATTACTGGGGCTTTTATGTTCCTCATGATGCGTGCGGTTGGGGAAATGCTCTACCAAGACCCTGAGCAACATACCTTTATCAACTTTATCACGCGCCATTTGGGTAAGGGCTGGGGCTATTTCTCAGTTTGGTCTTACTGGCTATCCGTTGTCTTTATCGGTATGGCGGAAATCACAGCTATCTCTCACTATGTTCAGTTTTGGTTTCCTAGCTGGCCAAGTTGGATGATTGAGATTGGATTTTTGACCATTTTAGCCTTGGTCAATCTGATTGCAGTGAAGCTCTTTGGTGAAGTTGAGTTTTGGTTTGCGATGGTCAAGATTGTGGCTATTTTAGCCATGATTGCAACAGGAGTCTTTATGGTCTTGACTGGCTTTAAGACGCCTCATGGAGTAGCAAGTTTGGCCAATATCACTGACAATTTCTCCCTCTTCCCTAATGGTGGAGTGAACTTTGTCATGGCCTTCCAAATGGTGTTCTTTGCTTACCTCATGATTGAGTTTATCGGGGTAACAACTTCTGAAACCAAAAATCCACGTCAGGTCTTACCAAAAGCCGTTAAGGAAATTCCTTTGCGTATCGCCTTTTTCTATGGAGGAGCCCTCTTAGCCATCATGGCTATCATTCCGTGGCGTGAACTTGCCTCGGCTGATTCTCCTTTTGTTACAGTATTTGAATTGGCAGGTATCAAGTGGGCAGCAGCCTTGATTAACTTCGTTGTTTTGACCTCAGCAGCATCTGCTCTCAACTCAACCCTCTACTCAACAGGGCGTCATTTGTACCAGATTGCTCATGATTCGCCAAACCCATTCTTAAAGGCGATTAAGGCAGATACTCTTTCTCGTCACAATGTGCCACAAAATGCCATCATCGCTTCAGCAATCTTGATTGCTCTAGCAGCCTTTATCAATATCTTGCCAGGTGTTTCGGATGCCTTTGCCTTGATTACAGCATCATCATCAGGTGTCTATATCGCCATTTATATCTTAATCATGGTGGCTCACCTTAAATACCGCAAGTCACCAGACTTTATGGCGGATGGCTATCTCATGCCCCATTATCGTTTCCTAAATCCTTTAACCATGCTCTTCTTTGCCTTTGTCTTTGTAACCCTCTTTTTACAAGAGTCTACATTTGTCGGAGCAATTGGATCAGCTATCTGGATTATCGGTTTCGGGATTTACAGCCAGTGGAAATTTAGAAAATAGATTTGAAACTCATCAGCTTAGGTTGGTGAGTTTTTGCTAGTTTGACAGTCTATTGAAATAAGACTATAATCAAGCTGTAACAGTGTTTAAGGAGGTTTAGATGTACTTTAGATTGGAAAATAAGGAATCCCATAAATCACAAGAAATTGGGAATTTGATTCGTGCTTATAATCGTTCAAAAAGAGAAGAGGCTGAAAGTGAGCCACTTAATCTTTATGTCGAAGATGAAAAGGGCAATCTCCTGGCAGGTTTGATAGCAGAGACTTTTGGAAATTGGCTAGAAATCGAGTATTTATTTGTAAAAGAGGAACTGAGAGGGCAAGGAATCGGTTCAAAACTGTTGCAACAAGCAGAAACTGAAGCTAAGAATCGAAACTGTCATTTTGCTTTTGTCAATACTTACCAGTTTCAAGCTCCAGACTTTTATCAAAAACATGGATACAAGGAAGTCTTTGCTTTGCAAGACTATCCCTACACAGGGCAAAGATTTTATTACCAAAAGGATTTGTAAGTAGAATATGAAAGCATAAGGCAAAGAGGGGTTCTTGACATAAGTCTCGATAAAATACCCCTTAAATCCTACAAATTGTGTCTTTCTAGACGATATTGAGGATAATGCAATCGCAGCTGAGAAATTGGTCATCAAGGCCTATCAGGTTAAGAAAAGAAGTGATGTCGCCGATATTTTAAAATCCTATATTTAAACTCAACACTCTCTATTTTTTATGATAGAGAGTTTTTGTTAATAAAATTTTACAAAATGACATTTATATATTGCATTAAGTTAGATATATGATATAATGTTGTTAAAAAGAGGCGCAGCTTTTTAAAATTAATGAGAATCAAAGAGAAAACAAAGAATATTAATGGAGGAATAAAAAATGGAAGTTATAAATGTAAGTAAGCGTTATGGTCATTCAATCATTCTCAAAGATATAAATTTTGCACTTAACAAGGGTGAAATTGTTGGTCTAGTAGGGAGAAACGGAGTTGGCAAGAGTACATTGATGAAAATTCTTGTTCAGAATAACCAACCGACTTCAGGGAATATTATAAGTAGTGATAATGTTGGGTATTTAATCGAAGAACCAAAATTATTTTTATCCAAAACAGGTTTAGAGAATTTAAAATATCTGGCAAATTTATATGGTGTTGACTACAATCAAGAAAGATTTGGGAGTTTGATTCAAGAGTTAGATTTGACTCAGTCTATTAATAAAAAAGTAAAGACCTATTCTTTGGGTACAAAACAAAAATTAGCTTTGCTTCTAACTCTCGTTTCGGAACCTGATATATTGATTTTAGATGAACCGACTAATGGTTTAGATATTGAATCATCACAAATAGTTTTAGCGGCTCTAAAAAATTTAGCTTTACATGAAAATGTGGGAATTTTAATATCAAGTCATAAATTAGAAGATATTGAAGAAATTTGTGAAAGGGTTCTTTTCTTGGAGAACGGGCTTTTGACATTCCAAAAAGTAGGAAAAGATAGTCATAATTGCTTGTTTGAGATAGCTTTTTCATCAGCTACAGATAGAGACATTTTCATTACCAAACAAGAATTTGGGGATATTGTTCAGGAAGAGGGACTGAGAATTACTATGTCTGGGAATATTCAAAGTAGTGAGCTTTTTAAATTTTTTAACGAAAACTCTATTAAAGTAGTTGATTTTGAAACTAAAAAAGAGACGCTTAAAGATATTTATCTGAATCGTTCAAAATAAAGGAAGGTTATAATCATGAAATTAAATAAATTGAATTTTCTTAAGGAAAATATAAGGGATTTATATTCATCAGGCGTAATATATCTAGGATTGATTATCTCGTTTATACCGCCGATATTGGTTGCATTCTTTATTCTAAAGACTCAAGGGACATCACTTGGTATTAAGCATATTTCAAATTTTTATGCTATGCTTGGTATGTTAATGGCTGTTATACATGCTAACCGAGTCATTAGTAGAGATTTTTCCCACAATACGGTAAGTTTGTTTTATAATCAACAGAAGAATCGGATGATTTACGTCTTGTCTAATTTTCTATATGCCATCTCAGTTTCCATTATCTATGCTTTGAATGGTATTGTGTTATTAGTCATCGTAAGTAAATTGGGTGTTACAGGTGATTTAGGATTAGATTTTATAGTAGCCATTGTAGTCAATACAATTTTGTTAGTCCTATTTTATTTTCTATTATCTTACATTTTCTATTTATACAAATTGAAAAGTGGCTTGGTATTTGGTATTTTAGTAGCTTTACTACTCTTTATCCCTAATATATTAAATACGATTATGATGAATACTAGCAATGATTTGTTTATCAAAGCAATTGAACTTCTTCCTTTTTATTCTTTACCTGTATTTGTGGCTTCAAATACGATGTCTATTAGTCAGTATCTTGTGGTAATCACTATAATCATTTTATTGTGCTTTTTCACTATCAAGAAAAGCAAGAAGTATTCATTTTAGTTTTATTTAGTATTATTTTGCAGACTTAAAATCCAGCAAAAAATCAGTCATCTTGCTATGCTCCTGCTCTTGTTGTGTACACGTTTTTGTCTTATGCTAGACTCATTTCTAAAAGCATTATATAATAGTGATATGAAATCAACTAAACAAGAAATACAAGCAATCAAAACTCGTTTAAAAGACCCTACTAAAGCTAATACTAAACAAAAATAAAAGAGTAAACTAGGAAGTTTATTTCAAACAATCCAACATACTGGTTTTAGGCTGAAGATAATATTGGAGTGCTAATTAATGAGGTTATAATAAATAGCTGACAGCTTGTGTTGGTTTTGGATTTTTTAAGAGTAGATGAGTATTAAAACTATAAGGAGGACGCAGGTGGCTAAAAATTTAAAATTAAAATTAGCTCGGGTAGAGCTTGATTTAACTCAAGGTCAACTGGCAGAGGCTGTGGGGGTGACGCGCCAGACTATTGGTTTGATAGAGGCGGGAAAATACAATCCCAGTCTCTCGCTCTGCCAGTCCATTTGCAGATGTTTAGGGAAAACCCTAGACCAATTATTTTGGGAGGAAGAAGATGGTAACTAAATTCATTCATTATCAATTACTTGACGAAAGAGAAGAACAATTAATCAATAAAGCTGGGGCAGAATCTTTTTCACTCTTTATTGGGCTTGTACTTCTAAGCTATTTGGTGGCAGTGTTGGCTCCATCTATTTTTAATCCGAATTTTCTAGTCTATACTCTGATAGTAGGAATTTTCTTCTTTTTCAATCGTGCCCGTTATCTGGGAGTGACCTACTATAGTCGTTTTCATTTTACGATTTTGGGTTGTTTTTTTCTAACTTTGGCTATTACAGCTCTTTTGATGTTACAGAATTATCAATTCAACATAGAAATTTATCAGCACAATCCTTTGAACGTTAAATACTTATCTGCTTGGGTCATTACTTATCTGATTTACCTTCCTTGGGTTTTTATCGGTAATCTCGGCCTTAAAAGTTATGGCGAATGGGCTCAGAAAAAGTTTGAACAAGATATGGATGAACTGGAGAGTGGAGAATAGCTTGTTACTCTTTTCTCAATCCAGCTAAAATGTGATATAATAGTACTAATTTATTGGAATGAATGAAAGTTTTTGAAAATTTTCATGGGTTTCTAGCTAAGGAAGTAGGAAAAGTATGTATCTAGATGATAGTTTGACATTGCACACGGACTTGTACCAGATTAACATGATGCAGGTTTACTTTGACCAAGGAATTCACAATAAAAAGGCGGTCTTTGAGGTTTATTTCCGCCAACAGCCTTTTAAGAATGGCTATGCGGTTTTTGCAGGTTTGGAAAGAATTGTGAATTATCTTGAAGACTTGCGTTTTTCAGATAGTGATATTGCCTATTTGGAGTCTCTAGGCTATCATGGGGCATTCTTGGATTACCTTCGCAATTTCCAGTTGGAGTTGACCGTTCGTTCTGCCCAAGAAGGGGATTTGGTTTTTGCCAATGAACCGATTGTGCAGGTGGAAGGCCCTCTAGCACAATGTCAGTTGGTCGAAACGGCTCTTTTGAACATCGTCAACTACCAGACCTTGGTGGCGACTAAGGCAGCTCGTATTCGTTCAGTCATTGAAGATGAACCTTTAATGGAGTTTGGGACACGTCGGGCTCAAGAGATGGATGCGGCTATCTGGGGAACACGCGCAGCGGTGATTGGTGGCGCCAATGGAACTAGCAACGTGCGTGCTGGTAAACTCTTTGACATTCCTGTCTTGGGGACTCACGCCCATGCCTTGGTGCAGGTTTATGGTAACGACTATGAGGCCTTTAAGGCTTACGCTGCGACCCACAAAAACTGTGTCTTTCTTGTGGATACCTATGACACCCTTCGCATCGGTGTGCCAGCTGCTATTCAGGTAGCGCGTGAGTTGGGGGACCAGATTAACTTTATGGGTGTGCGGATTGACTCTGGGGATATTGCCTACATTTCCAAGAAAGTTCGTCAGCAACTGGACGAGGCTGGATTTACAGAGGCTAAGATTTATGCTTCTAATGATCTAGATGAAAATACCATCCTCAACCTCAAGATGCAAAAGGCCAAGATTGATGTCTGGGGTGTGGGAACTAAGCTGATTACAGCCTATGACCAGCCAGCTCTTGGGGCAGTTTATAAGATTGTGGCCATTGAAGATGAAAATGGGAACATGCGCAATACGATTAAGCTGTCAAATAATGCTGAAAAAGTGTCTACGCCAGGTAAGAAGCAGGTGTGGCGCATTACCAGTCGTGAAAAAGGCAAGTCAGAAGGAGACTACATCACTTATGACGGTGTGGATGTGAGCGACATGACGGAAATCAAGATGTTCCATCCGACTTATACCTACATCAAGAAGACCGTTCGTAATTTTGACGCCGTTCCTCTCTTAGTGGATATCTTCCAAGACGGAAAATTGATTTACAACTTGCCTAGTTTGACTGAGATTCAGGATTATGCTCGTAAGGAATTTGACAAGCTTTGGGATGAGTATAAGCGTGTGCTCAATCCGCAGCACTATCCAGTCGATTTGGCGCGTGATGTATGGCAAGACAAGATGGACTTGATTGACAAAATGCGTAAGGAAGCCCTCGGTGAAGGAGAAGAAGAATGAGTTTGCAAGAAACGATTATCCAAGAACTGGGCGTGAAACCAGTGATTGATGCCCAGGAAGAAATTCGTCGTTCCGTTGATTTCTTAAAAAGATACTTGAAAAAGCATCCCTTCCTAAAAACTTTTGTACTAGGAATTTCTGGAGGGCAGGACTCGACTTTAGCAGGACGTTTAGCTCAATTAGCTATGGAAGAACTGCGAGCAGAAACGGGTGATGACAGCTACAAATTTATCGCTGTCCGTCTGCCTTATGGAGTGCAAGCTGATGAAGCAGATGCTCAAAAAGCCCTAGCCTTTATCCAGCCAGACATCAGTTTAGTGGTGAATATCAAGGAGTCTGCAGATGCTATGACAGCTGCAGTTGAAGCGACAGGAAGTCCTGTTTCAGACTTCAACAAGGGAAATATCAAGGCTCGTAGTCGTATGATTGCCCAATATGCCCTTGCGGGTGCCCATAGTGGAGCGGTCATTGGGACAGACCACGCCGCGGAAAATATCACAGGTTTCTTTACCAAGTTTGGTGACGGTGGTGCGGATATTCTCCCTCTTTACCGCCTCAATAAACGCCAAGGAAAACAACTCTTGCAGGAACTTGGTGCAGACCCAGCCCTTTATGAAAAAATCCCAACAGCAGACCTAGAAGAAGACAAACCAGGCCTAGCAGACGAAGTGGCCCTTGGAGTCACTTATGAAGAGATTGACGACTACCTAGAAGGCAAAAAAATCAGCTCAGAAGCCCAAGAAAGAATCGAAAACTGGTGGCACAAAGGCCAACACAAACGCCACCTACCAATCACAATTTTTGATGACTTTTGGGAGTAAAAAGGTCCGGGGGACCTTTTTAGCCCGAGTCTAGAAACGGGAAAACGAGGAACCTCCAGTGGAGGTTTTCAGTCTCTCACCTTGAAATAAGAAAGTGAGAGAAGGTCCGGTAACTTGAAGAGTTCGATTTCGTCGTCTCACCCCCGCAACGATGACTAGGTTTGAAAAAGCTTGCTAGAGCGTATTTCAAACCAGACAGCGACTGCATCAAGGAACTAGATGAAAAACTTGTTTTCTAGCTGTTGCTGAGTTTAGTCCTTTTACCCCGAGCATGGAAACAGGTAATCGAAGAAGGTCCGGGGGACCTTTTTAGCTTATTACCTTGAAATTCAAAAGCAAAGTAAATCTAAATTGAGATTGGGCAGAGAATCATCTATTAGAAAGCGAGGTAGCGTCATGAAAGCAATCGGTACGAAAATATTACAGACAGATCGTTTAATCTTGCGAAGATTTGTGGAAAGTGATGCAGAAGCCATGTTTCAGAATTGGGCTTCGTCCGCTGAAAACCTAACCTACGTCACTTGGGATCCTCATCCTGATGTCGAGGTGACTCGAAACTCGATTCGTAATTGGATTGCCTCCTATGCTAATCCCAACTATTACAAATGGGCCATTTGTCTCAAAGAAAACCCGGAGCAGGTGATAGGAGATATCAGCATAGTTGCAATAGATGAGAACGATTTTTCTTGTGAAATTGGCTATGTGCTAGGCAAGGCTTACTGGGGACATGGGATTATGACAGAGGCCTTGAAAGCTGTCTTGGACTTTTGTTTTACTCAAGCAGGTTTTCAAGATGTCAGAGCACGATATGCTAGTCTCAATCCAGCTTCAGGTCGTGTCATGGAGAAGGCTGGAATGTCCTATCTAAAGACTATTACCAATGGTGTAGAGAGAAAAGGCTATCTTGCGGACCTTATTTATTATCAGATAAGTAGGGAAGACTAGTGAATGTTCTTTTCTGTTTCCATCCAAGTCAGACTGTGTCTGGCTTTTTTTACAACATTTTTTACATAATCTGACTAAATTCCTATTTTTCCCTATCATTGTCCCTGTTTTTTCTGGAGTTTTGGGGCTATAATAGTCCTATCAAATCAAAGAATGGAGGAAGGCAATGGATAATATAATCTTTTTTATCAGTGTTTTTCTTGCTGGAATTCTTTCCTTCTTTTCTCCTTGTATCTTACCCTTGTTACCGGTTTATGCAGGGGTCTTGTTGGATGACAAAGATGGTGCTCAGGCTTCTAGTGGAAAATATTCAATCTCACTTGTTAGTCTATTGAGAACTTTGGCCTTTATAGCAGGGGTATCCTTTGTTTTTATCTTACTAGGCTATGGAGCTGGTTTTTTAGGCAATTTGCTGTATGCTTCTTGGTTTCAGTATGTGACGGGTGCGGTTATCATTTTCTTGGGCTTGCACCAGATGGAAGTCTTACATTTGAAAGGACTCTACAAGGAAAAAAGGCTACAATTACAGGGACAGGGGCAAAAAGGTAAGGGCTATAGTCAGGCATTTTTACTGGGGTTGACCTTTAGTTTTGCTTGGACACCATGTGTGGGACCGGTTCTGGGCTCTGTTTTGGCTTTGGCGGCTTCAGGTGGTTCAGGTGCTTGGCAGGGAGCTGGTCTCATGTTAATTTATACGCTGGGGTTAGCGCTACCATTCTTAGTTCTGGCTCTTGCCTCCAGCTATGTTTTGAAACATTTCCGAAGACTTCATCCCTACCTTGGAACCCTCAAAAAAGTAGGTGGTTTCCTCATTATCGTGATGGGAATCTTGGTGCTTTTGGGGAATGCTTCCATTTTGACTACATTATTTGAATAGAGAGGAAGAAGAAATGAAAAAATGGCAAACATGTCTCCTTGGAGTAGGCTCAATCTGTTGCTTGGCAGCCTGTTCGGCTAAAAATATGTCAGACCAATCTACTATGAAGGAGCAAACAAAAACAGAACAAGTTAGTTCGCAAACTGCGACTAAAGGTCAGGCGGTTGCTGATTTTGAACTGACGGGAGTTGATGGCAAGACTTATCGTTTATCTGATTATAAGGGTAAGAAAGTCTATCTTAAATTCTGGGCTTCTTGGTGTTCCATCTGTCTAGCCAGTCTTCCAGATACGGATGAAATTGCTAAAAGTGCTGGAGACGACTATGTTGTCTTGACAGTGGTCTCTCCTGGACACAAAGGTGAACAAGCAGAAGCTGACTTCAAGAACTGGTACAAGGGCTTGGATTATAAAAATTTCCCAGTTCTAATTGACCCGTCAGGCAAACTCTTGGAAAGTTATGGTGTTCGTTCTTACCCAACTCAAGCCTTTATAGACAAGGAAGGCAAGCTGGTCAAAACGCAACCTGGTTTTATGGATAAGGATATGATTTTAAAGACATTGAAAGAAATGGGGTAGCGAAAGGTCATGAATGATAAAGTAAAATTGTTTGTCTTGGCAGGAATCTTTTTCCTAGCCATAAGCGGTTTCTATTTTCTATTGATGCGAAATGCAGGGCAGACGGATAGCTCGCAAATTGAGAAAGCATCAGTTAGCCAAGGAGGAAAAACAGTGAAAAAAACAGAAGTGAGTAAAGATGCAGATTTGCACGAAATTTATCTGGCTGGAGGTTGTTTCTGGGGAGTTGAGGAATATTTCTCACGCGTTCCTGGAGTGACAGATGCCGTATCAGGCTATGCGAATGGTAGAGGGGAAACAACCAAGTACGAATTGATTAACCAAACAGGTCATGCGGAGACTGTTCATGTTACCTATGATGCTAATCAAATTTCTCTTAAAGAAATCCTGCTTCACTATTTCCGCATTATCAATCCAACTAGCAAAAATAAACAAGGAAATGATGTGGGAACCCAGTACCGTACTGGTGTTTATTACACAGATGACAAGGATTTAGAGGTGATTAACCAAGTCTTTGATGAGGTGGCTAAGAAATACGATCAACCTCTAGCAGTTGAAAAGGAGACCTTGAAAAATTTTGTAGTGGCTGAGGATTACCACCAAGACTATCTCAAGAAAAATCCAAATGGCTACTGCCATATCAATGTCAATCAGGCGGCCTATCCCGTCATCGATGCCAGCAAATATCCCAAACCAAGTGATGAGGAATTGAAAAAGACCTTGTCACCTGAGGAGTATGCAGTCACCCAGAAAAATCAAACAGAACGAGCTTTTTCAAACCGTTACTGGGATAAATTTGAATCTGGTATCTATGTGGATGTAGCAACTGGTGAACCTCTCTTTTCATCAAAGGATAAGTTTGAGTCTGGTTGTGGCTGGCCTAGTTTTACCCAACCCATCAGTCCAGATGTTGCCACCTACAAGGAAGATAAGTCTTACAATATGACACGCATGGAAGTGCGAAGCCGAGTTGGAGATTCTCACCTTGGCCATGTCTTTACGGACGGCCCACAGGACAAGGGTGGCTTGCGCTACTGTATCAATAGTCTCTCTATCCGCTTTATTCCCAAAGACCAAATGGAAGAAAAAGGCTACGCTTATTTACTAGATTATGTTGATTAAGAGGGCTTTCCTAAGCAGTTAGAGGAGAATTTTGCTATACTGATACTAGTAAGTGACAAAGGAGAGAAGCATGACCTATACAATCTTAATCGTAGAAGATGAATATCTGGTAAGACAAGGATTGACCAAGCTGGTCAATGTAGCAGTCTACGATATGGAAATCATCGGTCAAGCTGAAAATGGAAGGCAGGCTTGGGAATTGATACAAAAGCAGGTGCCAGATATTATTTTAACCGATATCAACATGCCTCAGCTAAATGGGATCCAGTTGGCCAGTCTGGTCCGAGAAACCTATCCTCAGGTGCATTTGGTCTTTTTAACAGGCTACGATGATTTTGATTATGCCTTGTCTGCTGTCAAACTAGGTGTGGATGATTACCTACTCAAGCCCTTTTCTCGTCAGGATATCGAGGAAATGTTGGGGAAAATCAAGCAAAAGTTGGACAAAGAAGAGAAAGAAGAGCAGCTACAAGATCTATTGACTGATAAGTTTGAGGGAAATATGGCTCAGAAAATCCAGTCCCATCTGGCTGATAGCCAGTTTAGTTTAAAGTCTTTAGCAAATGACTTGGGCTTTAGTCCGACTTATCTGAGTTCTTTGATTAAGAAAGAGTTGGGCCTACCTTTTCAGGATTATCTGGTGAGAGAACGTGTCAAACAAGCCAAGCTCTTGCTTTTAACTACAGATATGAAGATTTATGAGATCGCAGAGAAAGTTGGTTTTGAAGATATGAACTATTTTACCCAACGTTTTAAACAGATTGCAGGTGTGACACCTCGTCAGTTTAAGAAGGGAGAAGGCCGATGAAGCGTTCTTCTCTCCTAGTCAGAATGGTTATTTCCATCTTTCTGGTCTTTCTCATTCTCCTAGCTCTGGTTGGGACTTTCTACTATCAATCTAGTTCTTCAGCCATTGAGGCTACTATTGAAGGCAATAGCCAAACGACTATCAGTCAGACTAGCCACTTTATCCAGTCTTATATCAAAAAATTAGAAACCACCTCGACCAGTTTGACCCAGCAGGCAGATGTCCTAACCTATGCTGAGAATCCCAGTCAAGAAAAGGTCAAGGGAATTCGAGATTTGTTTTTGACCATTTTAAAGTCAGACCAAGATTTGAAAGCTGTTGTACTGGTCACCAAATCCGGTCAGGTCATTTCTACAGATGACAGTGTGCAGATGAAAACTTCTTCTGATATGATGGCTGAGGATTGGTACCAAAAGGCCATTCATCAGGGAGCCATGCCAGTTTTGACACCAGCTCGTAAATCAGATAGCCAGTGGGTCATTTCTGTCACTCAGGAACTTGTTGATGCAAAGGGAGCTAATCTGGGTGTGCTTCGTTTGGATATTTCTTATGAAACTCTGGAAGCCTATCTAAATCAACTTCAGTTGGGTCAGCAGGGCTTTGCCTTTATTATCAATGAAAATCATGAATTTGTTTACCATCCTCAACACACAGTTTATAGTTCGTCTAGCGAAATGGAGGCCATGAAACCCTATATTGATACAGGGCAGGGCTATACTCCAGATCACAAGTCCTATGTCAGTCAGGAAAGGATTGCTGGAACTGATTGGACGGTGCTTGGCGTGTCTTCGTTGGAGAAGTTAGACCAGGTTAGGAGTCAACTCATGTGGACCTTGCTTGGAGCCAGTTTCACATCTCTTCTTGCTTGTCTCTGCTTGGTGTGGTTTAGTCTTAAACGCTGGATTGCTCCTTTGAAGGATTTGAGAGAAACTATGCTGGAAATTGCTTCTGGTAATCAGAATCTTCGTGCCAAAGAAGCGGGTGCTTATGAATTGAGAGAGGTGACTCGCCAGTTCAATGCCATGTTGGATCAGGTTGATCAGCTGATGGTAGCTATTCGCAGGCAGGAAGAAACGACCCGTCAGTACCAACTTCAAGCTCTATCAAGCCAGATTAATCCGCATTTCCTCTATAATACCTTGGACACCATCATTTGGATGGCTGAATTTCAGGACAGTCAGAGAGTAGTTCAGGTGACCAAGTCCTTGGCGACCTATTTCCGCTTAGCGCTAAATCAGGGTAAAGATTTGATTTGCCTGTCTGACGAAATCAATCATGTCCGCCAGTATCTCTTTATCCAGAAACAACGCTATGGAGATAAGCTGGAATATGAGATTGATGAAAATCCTGCCTTTGATAATTTAGTCTTGCCCAAGTTGGTGTTACAACCCTTGGTAGAAAATGCCCTTTACCATGGCATTAAGGAAAAAGAAGGTCAGGGTCATATTAAAGTTTCTGTTCAGAAACAGGATTCAGGACTAGTCATCCGCATTGAGGATGATGGGGTTGGTTTCCAAGATGCTAGCGATAGTAGTCAAAGTCAACTCAAACGTGGGGGAGTTGGTCTTCAAAATGTTGATCAGCGACTCAAACTTCACTTTGGAGAAGATTACCAAATGAAGATTGATTCTATTCCCTCAAAAGGGACGACAGTTGAAATATACATAAATAGAATAGAAACTAGCTAACTCCCAGTCAATTCTGGGAGTTTTATGCGTAATTGGGCAAGCATTCTAGGTTGTCTATCTTGCTAAAACGTAGAAAAAACGATATGATAGATAATGACAAAAGAGGTATCAAGTATGAAGGAAAAAGACATTCAAAGAGAAACAAGCCAGATTGTAAAAGATGTATTAGAAAAGGCCAATTTGAAGCAAGGATCTATCTTTGTTTTGGGCCTTTCTTCTAGTGAAGTGATAGGTGGTCAGATTGGCAAGGAATCCAGCCAAGAAATTGGGGAAATCATTGTGAAGACCATCCTAGATATCCTAGAGGAACAAGGAATTCATCTAGCCGTTCAAGGTTGTGAACATGTCAATCGGGCCCTCGTCGTTGAACGTCAGGTGGCTGAACAGTTTGGTCTGGAAATAGTTAGTGTCCTTCCTACTCTCCATGCAGGAGGTTCGGGTCAATTGGCAGCCTTCAAGTTGATGCAGGATCCAGTTGAGGTTGAATTTATCAAGGCTCATGCTGGATTGGATATCGGAGACACTGCAATTGGCATGCATGTCAAGCATGTTCAGGTTCCGATTCGCCCTCTTTTGAGAGAGATTGGGCATGCCCATGTAACGGCTCTTGCAAGTCGTCCAAAATTAATTGGAGGTGCGCGTGCGCATTATCCTCAAGATTCTATTAGAAAGTCGTGAAAATGAGAAAAACAAAACAGCAACTAGAAAAAATCACAAAATATTCAATTCGTAAGCTAACTGTTGGGGTAGGTCCTGTAGCCATCGGAGCCTTCCTTTTTGGTGCCAGTGCCCTCTCAGTAGATAAGGTTCAAGCCAATGAAGTTGGCGGTGCTCATAGTGTTCATTACCGTTATTTGGCGGAGCAGGAATTGACTGAGTCTGAAAAAGCCCTGATTCACCATGAGGTTCCTACAGAATTTCAAGATGATGATATTCTTTATGTAGTTTATCGTAAGAAGGCAGTTAACAGTCAACAACTTCCCTACACAGGAAGTAAGGAACTAGCTTTGGCAGGTCTTGGTTTGGCAACAGCTTCGCTAGCAGTCTTTTTGGTGTCCAAAAAAGGTCGTAGAGAGGTTCTAGGTGTTCTTCTGATTGGTTCTTTAGGAGCTAGCACCTTTGTACCTTACGGGACATTTGCATTTGAAAATAAAGAATTACTTTCTTATAACCAAACTATTTCAGCCTCTACACATGAAGGTTTGGCTGAAGGGATTATCCACATTGATGGCTATGAATACATTGGATACTTCAAGGAAGCCGAACTCCATCCATCAAGAATAGCTTCAGCTGAGAAGCCTCAGTTGCCAGTAGAAAAGCAAAGTTCAAAAGAAATCGAGAAAACAGAAGTAGTTCAAGAAACACCGACTGTTGCGACAGAAACTGTTGTTGAAAAACCTGTGGAACAAACTCCAGTTGCTCCTGCTGTTGAAGAAAAACCAGTTTCTGAGAAGCCTCAAACTAGACAGGAAGAGAGCTTGGTAGAGATTCCGTTTGAAACGGTCACAAGCCCAGATGAGAATCTAGCAGAAGGACAGACTCGTATCGTCACAGCCGGAGTAAATGGTCAGCGCCGCCTTGTAACCAAAGTATCAATGGTTAATGGTCAAGAAGTTAGAGAAGTTATCGAAGACCAAGTGGTTCAAAATCCTGTGTCACAAGTGATTGCAGTCGGAACGAAGAAAGAGGTGCAACCTGCTCCAACTCCAACCCCACAAGCTGAACCAACTCATCAAGTAGCTAAAGGGACGCAAGAGGAAGGTAAAACTGGCCAAGCCTTAACACAACCTGAATTGCCAGAGGCTCCAGTAGAAGCAAAAGGGACTCAAGAACCAGGTAAAGAGGGCCAAGCTCTAACACAACCAGAACTTCCAGAGGCTCCAGTTGAAGCAAAAGGAACCCAAGAAGAAGGTAAAGAAGGTCAATCCTTAACACAACCAGAATTGCCAGAGGCTCCAGTAGAAGCAAAAGGAACTCAAGAAGAAGGTAAGGCAGGACAAGCTCTAACACAGCCAGAATTGCCAGAGGCTCCAGTTGAAGTAAAAGGTACACAAGAGGAAGGCAAAGCAGGTCAAGCTCTTGTACAAGAACCGTTACCTGAGTACAAAGTAACTGAGGGAACCCTTGTTGAAACATCGACTACAGACCTAGACTACAAAACTGAAACGACTGAGGATCCAACTAAGTATACGGACGAAGAAACTGTCGTAAGAAATGGAGAAAAAGGTAGTCAAGTTACTAAAACAACTTATAAAACAGTAGAAGGTGTTAAAACTGACCAAGTTCTTTCAACTAGCACAGAAGTTGCCAAGGAGCCTGTAAACCAACAGGTAAGTCGTGGGATAAAACCAATTGAAGGAACTCTTGTAGAAGAAAGTCTTGAAAAGATTCCATTTAAGGAAGTTGTTAAAGAAGATGACCAACTGAAAAAAGGCTTAGAAGTTGTAGCTCAAGAAGGAAAAGAAGGCCAGAAAAAAATCACCAAGACCTTTAATACCATTAAGGGAGTTAAAACAGAGGACGCTCCAAAAGTTACAGAGGAAATCCTTGAGGCACCTCAAGACAAAATTTTGAAACGTGGTACTAAGAACTTTGAAAAGCCAGTATTGACCATCACAGCAGTTGAACCTAAGGATTTGAAACGTACTTCAGATGTTAAGTATAGTCTAGAAAATCCAAGTAAGGCAGTCATTAAATCTATCACCCTAACTCTGAAAAAAGGTGATGAGATTGTCAAAACTTTGAATGTTTCGCCAGAAGACCTAACTGCTAATTTAACAGATTTACAGTACTACAAGGATTATAAACTTGAAACGAAGATGGTTTATGACCGTGGTGAGGGTGATGAGGAAGAGGTTCTGAAGGAAGAACCGCTAAGAATTGACCTCAAAAAAGTTGAAATCAAAAACATCAAAGAAACAAGCTTGATGAGTGTGGACGCTGATGGTAATGAAACAGATACTAGTTTACTGACAGAAAAACCAGCTGATGTTGCTCCACTTTATTTACGAGTGACCACTCATGACAATAAAATAACAAGACTGGCTGTTGACAAGATTGAAGAAGTAGAAAAAGACGGAAAAACTTTATACAAAGTTACTGCCAAAGCACCTGATTTGATTCAACGGAATGCTGACAACACACTGAACGAAGAGTATGTTCATTACTTTGAAAAACAAAAAACACACGAAGGTGATGTATATTATAGCTTTGACGACCTTGTAAAAGCTATTCAAAAAGACCCGACTGGTACATTTAAGCTTGGTAGCAATATCAATGCTGCTAACGTTAAACCAGCAGGAAAATCTTATGTTACTAATGCTTTCAAAGGAACATTGACAAGCACTGACGGTAATAAATTTACCATTAGCAATATGAACAGACCTTTATTCGGTGATATTGTCGGTGGTACTGTTAAAGATTTACTACTTGAAAATGTAAATATCGACATGCCAGGGACTGATAGGATTGCACCGCTAGCGAATGTTATCAAAAATAATGCGACTGTAGAGAACATTAAAGTAACAGGTAACGTTGTTGGTAATAATGATGTATCTGGTGTTATCAATAAAATTGATGGTAGTGGAAAATTAAGTAACGTTGCATTTATCGGTAAAGTACACGCTGCTGGAAATCGAGGTGGTTACTTAACAGGTATCGTCGGTGAAAACTGGAAAGGTATTGTAGAAAAAGCTTATGTTGATGCTGAAATCACAGGTAACAAAGCTAAAGCTGCCGGAATTGTATATTCATCTCAAAACGGTGGCAACAACAATACTTTAGGTAAAGAAGGTACTCTTCGAAACTCTGTAGCAAAAGGCTCTATTGAACTCAAAGAAGCCGTTATGTCTGGTGGACTGCTAGGGACTAACTGGGCACTAGGGGCTATAGAAGATAACATCACTATGATGAAAGTTAAGACTGGTGAAATGGTCTTTGGTCATTCTGATATTGATGCTGATGATTACTTTACATACTCTAGAACGAAGCGCAACTACAGTGTTGAGGGTGTAAGTGAAGGTAAAACAACTTATACTAATTCTAAAAAAATTCCTAGCATAACTAAAGAAAAAGCTGATGAATTAATTGCTAAAATGGGAATCACTGCTGATAAATTCGAAAGCACACTTCCTATTGAAGATAAACTGAACAATATTGTAAGTAAAGCTGATCAATACAAAAACATCGATGACTACAATGCTTCTCGTGAGCTTGCATACCGTAATATTGAAAAACTTCAACCGTTCTACAACAAAGAATGGATTGTTAACCAAGGGAACAAGCTTGCAGAAGGTTCAAACTTGTTAACGAAAGAAGTATTGTCTGTAACTGCAATGAAAGGCAATGACTTTGTCACAGACCTTACAGATGCTGACCATATTATGGTTCACTACGCAGATAAGACAAAAGAAATCTTAACAATTTTACCGAAAGAATCTAAAGTGAAACAAGTGAAAGAATACAGTGTCGCTGAGCTTGGTGAAGTCGTTTATACACCAAATATGGTGGTTAAAGATCGTACAGATTTAATCAGTGCTATCGAAAGCAAGTTAAGTCCAGTAGAATTACAATCTGAGCCGATTTACCAACACTTGGGTAGAACTGGTGGCAACAAAGTCAATGCAATTAAAGATTTGTACTTAGAAGAAAGCTTCAAGTATGTTAAAGATAATCTTAATAAATTCGTTACGAAGTTAGTTGAAAATGAAGATCACCAGCTTAACACTGATGAAGCTGCAAAACGTGCCTTGATTAAGAAAATCGATGACAATAAGGCCGCAGTTCTTCTTGGTTTGTCTTACCTCAACCGTTACTACGGAGTTAAATTCGATGACTTTAATATTAAAGAATTAATGCTATTCAAACCTGACTTCTATGGTAAGAATGTAAATGTGTTAGACTTCTTGATTAAGGTTGGTTCTAAAGAAAGTAACATTAAAGGTGATAGAACTTTAGAAGCTTATCGCGAAACGATCGGTGGAGTTATTGGTATAGGTGAGTTAAACAGTTTCTTAGACTATAATATGCGTCTATTCACAAGTGACACAGACTTAAACGATTGGTTCATAAAAGCTACTAAAGATAATGTATATATCGTTGAACCTAAAACAACAACTCCTGAATTTGCTGATAAGAAACACAGAGCATACGAAGGATTAAACAACGATGTTCACGGTAAGATGATTTTACCACTTCTTAACTTAAAAGATGCGCATATGTTCTTAATCTCAACATATAACACTATGGCATACAGTTCATTTGAGAAATACGGTAAGAATACTGAAGCCGAACGTGAAGCATTCAAAGCTGAAATCAATAAAGTTGCTAAAGGTCAACAAAATTACCTAGATTTCTGGTCTCGTCTATCATTGGATAAAGTTCGCAACCAGCTGCTTAAGAGCAATAACATGGTGCCAACACCAGTACTTGATAACCAAAACTATAAAGGAATCAGCACAGATAAATATGGATATACGAATAGTGGTAAGGATGTAGCGCCTATCCGTGAATTATACGGGCCAACAGGTCGTTATCATGCAACTGACTGGCGTATGGGAGCTGTAGCTCGTATTTACGGTAACCCTTATAAGGATGATTCAGTCTTCTTCATGGTTACTGATATGATTAGTGACTTTGGTATCTCAGCCTTCACTCACGAAACGACTCACGTAAATGACCGCATGGTTTACTTAGGTGGTTCTAGACACCGTGAAGGTACTGACCTAGAGGCATTTGCACAAGGTATGTTACAATCACCTGCTGAAACAAGTCCAAACGGTGACTTTAAAGCACTGGGATTAAACATGGCATACGAACGTCCAAACGATGGAAACCAATGGTACAACACAAATCCAAACGACCTTGCATCTCGTGCAGAAATCGATCATTACATGAAAGGTTTCAATGATACGCTTATGCTTCTTGATTACCTTGAAGGAGAAGCTGTAATTGATAAAGGCAGTAAAGAACTAAACAACGCTTGGTTCAAGAAAGTAGATAAGCAACTTCGTGGAGCTAATACGAAGAACCAATACGACAACGTTAGAGATTTAAATGCAGAAGAAAAAGAATATAATTTAACATCTGTTAACGACTTAGTAGAGAAAAACTTCATGACCAAGCACGGTCCTGGTAATGGTCAGTATGATCCAACTGGATTTGGCTCTGCCTATGTAACTGTGCCTATCACTGCTGGTATCTATGGTGGTAATACGAGTGAAGGAGCTCCAGGAGCAATGTCATTCAAACATAACACCTTCCGTATGTGGGGTTACTTTGGATATGAAAAAGGCTTCCTAAATTATGCTTCTAACATGCTGAAAAATGAGTCTAAACAAGCAGGTCATGCTACTCTAGGAGATGACTTCATCATTAAGAAAGTTTCTGATGGTAAATTTAATACTCTAGAAGATTGGAAGAAAGAATACTTCAAAGAAGTTGTTGATAAAGCGAAAGCAGGATTTAACCCAGTTACAATTGACGGCACTACATATAGTAGTTACGATGACTTGAAGAATGCATTTGCTGCAGCTGTTGATAAAGATAAAGCTACTCTTAAAAATGGCTCAGTTAAATTTGATAATACCGTATCACTTAAAGAGAAAATCTTCAAGAAACTTCTTCAACAAACAAATAGCTTTAAAACTTCAATCTTTAAATAATTTTGTTAGTCCTGAAGGGACTGACTTAATCTCAAAAAGGAGAGGCAAGTATGTCTTCTCCTTTTTATTTATGTAGTGATTGACTGTTCATTTACAAGCATAATTATTGAATATATTTATAACTAAAATACTAGAAAATAGATTTTCAAAAAGTAAATGAAATGTCAGGCAGGGCTTTGTTTTATGGATTCTGTTCGAGTTCAAACAACTTGCAAAAATAGTTTAAAAATTATAAAATGAAATATAAAGTAATTTGTAAATACGCATAAAATTCAATATGATATAATGTGTACATAGATAAGAGAAAAGGAAATATTATAAATGAAGAACAAGCTTTCTGATAAGTCCCTTGAGAATCAGAGAAAAGAAAAAATCATGCGTTTCTCCATTCGTAAATATAGTTTTGGTGCAGCGAGTGTAGCGGTTGCTGCCTTTTTAATGTTTTTAGGAAATGGAGCAGTTGCAGCGGATCAATTGAAAGTAACTGAAGAGTCTTCTAGTAAAGTAGAGTTGGCTAAAGAAGGTGGGGATAAGACTGAAAAACAGAGTGAGTCCAAAATTAGTGAGCCGAAAATTACTAAACCAGAACTAGATAAAAGTCAACTTGCAAATTATATTGGTGAAATTGAAGGTAAGATTTCAAGTGGAGCTTACGCTAATAAGACTGAGGAAAGTGTAGCGAGTCTAGCTGCTGAGTTAGCTAATGCCAAAGCAACTTTAGCGAGCGCAAGCAGTCAAGAAGAATTGACGAGTGCCTATCAAAAACTGGTTACTACTGTTAACTCAAAATTACGAAATAAGCCGGTTGAGAAAAAAGAAATTGTTTCAACAGATACTACTGAGGGTAAAGAAACAGTTGGTATCAAAGCTGAGAATACTGAGAAACCATCAGAATCAAATGCGATTGAAAATACTGGTGCCAATGATCCGCGTAATGGAAGTGAAATTGAAAAGGATACAACATTCCGTGCAGCTGTCAATCAAGATCCAAAGGTAGACTTTACATTCTCCATACCAGATGAGAAGAAAATCTATATCTATAACGAAGAGCATTTTTCATTAGAAATTCCAGTTTATTCTGAAACTGGAAAAATTCGCTATGCAACGATTAAGAAAGGATCTAGACAAAGATTCCCTAATGTTGCAGGTACAGATAATGACTTGGATGTTGAATTTGGATTTACAGCTACTGTAATAAATCGTGCTGAAACGGCAGGGGTAACATCGGAGGCGAGTCAAGCAAATCCTGCGAAAATCGTCATTACAGGTCGTCCAAATGATATATTAAAAAAGAACAGAGATTACACAAAACAAGAAAACCAAACATTAAATGTTGGTACTCGTTATGTTCAAGTAGTTGATGACCAAGGTAGAGAAAATCTTAAAAAAGGTATGGATATAACGGATCCAGGATATTTCTACTTAGTATTAAAATCTCAAGCAAAAAAATACGCCTTAAGATCTCAACCTACAGATGAAAAGATTTCTGTAACTAGTTTGACAAATCCTACAGCAGAAGATTTAAAGAAAATCAAAGATAGTATTCAATTAGAATATTCAACAACAAACGAAGATGCACGATTTGCTGATAGACGTGGAACTTTAGTAGAACACCCAGAGGATGTTATTCAATCGGTTAATATCGTTGGGAATAATATTGTTGTTACATTTACAGATGGTTCTACGAAGACGAAACCAGTAAGTGAAATTGTACAAAAAAATGTTCCACCGGTTGTTAATCTACCGTATTCAAACGAAGCGAACAGAAATATTTATATCTATTCTGGAGAAGAGACAGACCTAACATTTACTGCAACGGATGAGTCTAAGATTAAGGACCTAAAACTTCGTGGCCCTGGTGACATTAACTATAATAATGCAACTAGTTTTGGTTTAGCAGTAGGAAATATTGTTGATAGCGCAGTAACAAGCGGAGCAGGTTCTGTTTCTGAAGATAAGAAGACAGCAACCATTAAAATGACTGGAACAACGAATTTAACTGCTGGGAAAAAATGGACAAGTGTTATCGTTGCAAAAGATGACAACAATGGAGAAAGTGCACCTTTTAACGGAAGAATTAATGCAACTACTAATCCTGCAGAACGTCAAAAAATTGAAGGTTATGTTGAGTTTGTTGTAAAAAATCAAACTACTAAATATGATATTAAGACTCCAGAAGGAACAGTTAGTGTAGTAGATCCAGCGAATGTAACTGCAGAAGAATTTGAAAAAATTAAAGAAAAAGTAAAAATTGAATACTCTCAAACTAACGATGATGCTAATTTTACTAGCAAGAGAGGACAAGCTGTAGACAATCAGGCGACAAGAATTTCTACGATTACAAAAGATGCTAATGGAAATCTTGTTGTGACCTATAAAGATGGTTCAACTGATACAAAACCTTTATCAGAATTCACAAGTTTAAATAAACAACCTGCAATTGATGCGGTTAACAAGGCTGCTGAAGATAAAATTGCAGAGATTAATGCTAATACAAACGCAACTGCAGAAGAAAAAGCAGCTGCAATCGAAAAAGTTAATGCCGATAAGGCGAAAGCTTTAACAGCAATTAATGATAACTCGGTAACGACAAAAGCAGCATTAGATAATGCCAAAACATCTGGGACAACAGCGATTAGCAATGATAATCCTGTAGTAACGAAGAAAAATACGGCAAAAGCAGCTATTGACTCAGCTTTAAGAGCGAAAGAAGCAGCCATCGATGCGAATGACGACTTAACGACAGAAGAGAAGAATGCAGCAAAAGCAGATGCACAGGCAAAAGCGAATGCAGCAAAAACAGCAATCGATAATGCAACAACAAACGTAGCAGTGGACTCAGCCCAAACGGCAGGAACAACAAGTGTAAGTTCAGTAATGCCAACAGCGGTAGCGAAACCAGCGGCTAAGAAAGCAATCGAAGACGCGCTGAAAGCGAAAGTAGCACAACTTGATGCAAGAAATGATTTAACAACTGAAGAAAAAGAAGCAGCAAAAGCAGATGCACAAGCAAGAGCAACAGCGGCTAAAAATAATATTGATACTGCAACAACAAACTCAACAGTAGATAATGCGAAAACTACAGGCGTTGCTGATGTAGAAAGCGTTAATCCGCAAGCAAGCCAAAAGAAAACTGACGCAAAAAATGCAGTTGATGAAGCGTTAAAAGCAAAAGAAGCAGAGATTGATGCCAATAACGATTTGACTGCTGAAGAAAAATCCAAAGCTAAGGAAGACGCAAAATCCAAAGCAGATGTAGCAAAGCAAGCCATCGACAACGCGACAACAAACGATGCAGTAACTCAAGCTAAAAACGCTGGGGCAATATCAGTAGATTCGGTGACTCCAACGCCGGTAGCCAAACCAGCTGCAAAACAAGCCATCGATGACGCATTGAAAGCTAAGAACGATGTGATTGATGCCAATAACGATTTGACTGCTGAAGAGAAAGCCAAAGCTAAGGAAGACGCCAAAGCCAAAGCCGATGCAGCTAAACAAGCAATCGATAGCGCAACAACAAACGCAGCGGTAGAACAAGCTAAAAATGACGGAGCGACAAGTATATCTTCAGTCACTCCAACACCAACAGCTAAACCAGCTGCAAAACAAGCCATCGATGACGCATTGAAAGCAAAGAATGACGCGATTGATTCCAATAACGATTTAACGGCTGAAGAAAAAGCCAAAGCTAAGGAAGATGCGAAAGCCAAAGCCGACGCAGCGAAACAAGCGATCGACAACGCGACAACAAACGATGCAGTAACTCAAGCTAAAAACGCTGGGGCAACATCAGTAGATTCGGTGACTCCAACGCCGGTAGTCAAACCAGCTGCAAAACAAGCAATTGATGACGCATTGAAAGCTAAGAACGACGCGATTGATGCCAACAATGACTTAACAGACGAAGAAAAAACTGCGGCGAAAGCTGATGCAAAAGCCAAATCTGACGCAGCGAAGCAAGCAATCGACAAGGCGACAACAAATGATGCAGTAACGCAAGCTAAAAACGACGGAGCAACATCAGTAGATTCGGTGACTCCAACTCCGGTAGCCAAACCAGCAGCTAAGAAAGCCATCGATGACGCATTGAAAGCTAAGAACGACGCGATTGATGCCAACAATGACTTAACAGACGAAGAAAAAACTGCGGCGAA
>NZ_JALDUC010000004.1:110247-110741 GCF_023109235.1 Streptococcus mitis | reverse complement strand
TCGGTGACTCCAACTCCGGTAGCCAAACCAGCAGCTAAGAAAGCCATCGATGACGCATTGAAAGCTAAGAACGACGCAATTGATGCCAACAACGATTTGACTGCTGAAGAAAAAGCCAAAGCTAAGGAAGACGCGAAAGTCAAAGCCGATGCAGCGAAGACTGCAATCGACAAGGCGACAACAAATGCAGCGGTGGAACAAGCTAAGGCTGATGGAGCGACAAGTGTATCTTTAGTAACACCAACAGCGCAAGCGAAGCCAGCTGCAAAACAAGCCATCGATGAAGCATTAAAAGCAAAAGAAGCAGCAATAGATGCCAACAATGACTTAACAGCAGAAGAAAAAACAAAAGCAAAAGAAGATGCGAAAGCCAAAGCAGACGCAGCAAAACAAGCAATTGATCAAGCAACAACAAACGCAGCGGTGGAACAAGCTAAGGCTGATGGAGCGACAAGTGTATCTTTAGTAACACCAACAGCGCAAGCGAAGCCAGC
>NZ_JALDUC010000004.1:108774-110147 GCF_023109235.1 Streptococcus mitis | reverse complement strand
ATCGATGAAGCATTAAAAGCAAAAGAAGCAGCAATAGATGCCAACAATGACTTAACAGCAGAAGAAAAAACAAAAGCTAAAGAAGATGCGAAAGCCAAAGCAGACGCAGCAAAACAAGCAATTGATCAAGCAACAACAAACGATGCAGTAACTCAAGCTAAAAACGCTGGGGCAATATCAGTAGATTCGGTGACTCCAACGCCGGTAGCCAAACCAGCTGCAAAACAAGCCATCGATGACGCATTGAAAGCTAAGAACGATGTGATTGATGCCAATAACGATTTGACTGCTGAAGAGAAAGCCAAAGCTAAGGAAGACGCCAAAGCCAAAGCCGATGCAGCTAAACAAGCAATCGATAGCGCAACAACAAACGCAGCGGTAGAACAAGCTAAAAATGACGGAGCGACAAGTATATCTTCAGTCACTCCAACACCAACAGCTAAACCAGCTGCAAAACAAGCCATCGATGACGCATTGAAAGCTAAGAACGATGTGATTGATGCCAATAACGATTTGACTGCTGAAGAGAAAGCCAAAGCTAAGGAAGACGCCAAAGCCAAAGCCGATGCAGCTAAACAAGCAATCGATAGCGCAACAACAAACGCAGCGGTAGAACAAGCTAAAAATGACGGAGCGACAAGTATATCTTCAGTCACTCCAACACCAACAGCTAAACCAGCTGCAAAACAAGCCATCGATGACGCATTGAAAGCTAAGAACGATGTGATTGATGCCAATAACGATTTGACTGCTGAAGAGAAAGCCAAAGCTAAGGAAGACGCCAAAGCCAAAGCCGATGCAGCTAAACAAGCAATCGATAGCGCAACAACAAACGCAGCGGTAGAACAAGCTAAAAACGCTGGGGCAGCAAGTGTATCATCAGTCACTCCAACACCAACAGCTAAACCGGCTGCAAAACAAGCAATTGATGACGCATTGAAAGCTAAGAATGACACGATTGACGCGAACAAAGACTTAACAGCTGAAGAAAAAGCCAAAGCTAAAGAAGACGCTAAGGCAAAAGCCGATGCAGCGAAACAAGCGATTGATACTGCAACAACAAACGCAGCGGTGGAACAAGCTAAAAACGACGGAGCGACAAGTATATCTTCAGTCACTCCAACGCCGGTAGCCAAACCAGCAGCGAAGCAAGCCATCGATGACGCATTGAAAGCTAAGAACGATGCAATTGATGCGAACAATGACTTAACAGACGAAGAAAAAACTGCGGCGAAAGCTGATGCAAAAGCCAAAGCTGACGCAGCGAAACAAGCGATCGACAACGCAACAACAAATGCAGCGGTGGAACAAGCTAAAAACGACGGAGCGACAAGTATATCTTCAGTCACTCCAACGCCGGTAGCCAAACCAGC
>NZ_JALDUC010000004.1:106555-108674 GCF_023109235.1 Streptococcus mitis | reverse complement strand
AGCGAAGCAAGCCATCGATGACGCATTGAAAGCTAAGAACGATGAAATTGATGCCAACAACGATTTGACTGCTGAAGAAAAAGCCAAAGCTAAGGAAGACGCGAAAGCCAAAGCCGACGCAGCAAAACAAGCGATTGATACTGCAACAACAAACGCAGCGGTGGAACAAGCTAAAAACGACGGAGCAACATCAGTAGATTCGGTGACTCCAACGCCGGTAGCCAAACCAGCAGCTAAGAAATCCATCGATGACGCATTGAAAGCTAAGAACGACGCGATTGATGCGAACAATGACTTAACAGACGAAGAAAAAACTGCGGCGAAAGCTGATGCAAAAGCCAAAGCCGACGCAGCGAAACAAGCGATCGACAACGCAACAACAAACGAGGGAGTAGACCAAGCTAAGGCTAACGGAACAACAGAAGTAAACAATGTCACTCCAACACCAGTAGCTAAGCCAGCAGCTAAGAAAGCGATAGAAGATGCGCTTAAAGCCAAAGAAGCAGAGATCGATACTCGAGATGATCTGACAGCTGAGGAAAAAATAGCAGCTAAAGAAGAAGCTAGGGCTAAAGCAGAAGCGGCAAAACAAGCAGTTGATAAAGCGGCAACAAATGCTGACGTTGAAAATTCAAAAACTATTGGGGTAGCAGATGTAAACTCATTGAATCCAGTAGCGGTTAAGAAACCAGAGGCTAAAAAAGCTGTAGATGAAGCACTAAAGGCAAAAGAAGCAGAAATTGATGCGAATAATGACTTAACAGCAGAAGAAAAATTAGCAGCTAAGGAGGAAGCTAAAGCTAAAGCCGATGCAGCTAAGAAAGCAATCGATGAAGCTGATACAGATATTAAGGTTGATGTAAATAGTATATCTGGTTTAAGTGATGTAAATTCATTTAGTCCAGAACCAGTTAAGAAATCAGAGGCTAAAAAAGCAATTGATGCAGCTCTAGAGAAGAAAATAGAAGAAATCGATGCTCGAGATGATTTAACAACTGAAGAGAAAACTGCAGCAAAAGCTGAAGTAGAAAATAAAGCTAATGAGGCAAAAGACGCAATCGATGCAGCAGATACAGACATTAAAGTAGATGTAAATAGTGTATCTGGTTTAAGTGATGTGAACTCGTTTAGTCCAGAAGCAGCTAAAAAACCAGCAGCCAAACAGGCAATAGATGATGCATTAAAAGCAAAAGAAGATGCAATAGATGCGAATGATGATTTAACAGCTGAAGAAAAAACTAAAGCCAAAGCAGAAGCTAAGGCAAAAGCTGATGCAGCGAAAGAAGCAATCGACAATGCGACAACAAACGCAGAAGTGGAACAAGCTAAGACTGCAGGAACGGCATCAGTAGCTTCAGTGACTCCAAAGCCAGTGGCAAAACCGACTGCGAAGCAAGCCATCGACGACGCGCTTAAAGCTAAGAACGACGTGATTGACTCTCGTACAGACTTGACAGATGAAGAGAAAGCTGCGGCTAAGTCAGAAGCAAAAGCTAAGGCCAACGCAGCAAAAGCAGCCATCGATAATACAACAACAAATGCGGAAGTAGACCGAGCTAAGGTGACTGGAATAACAGAAGTAAAAGCAGTAGATCCACAACCAGAAGCGAAGCCAGAAGCTAAGAAAGCCATCGATGATGCCTTAAAAGCTAAGACTGATGAAATAGACTCTCGTACAGACTTGACAGATGAAGAGAAAGCTGCGGCGAAAGCAGACGCTAAAGCGAAAGCTGATGCAGCGAAGACTGCAATCGACAACGCAACAACAAACGATGCAGTAACTCAAGCTAAAAACGATGGGGCAGCAAGTGTAGCTTCAGTAAATCCAACAGCGCAAGCGAAGCCAGCGGCAAAACAAGCTATCGATGATGCATTGAAAGCTAAGACCGACGCAATTGATGCCAATAACGATTTAACAGCAGAAGAAAAAGCCAAAGCTAAGGAAGACGCAAAAGCGAAAGCTGACGCAGCTAAGCAAGCCATCGACAACGCAACAACAAACGATGTAGTAACTCAAGCTAAAAACGATGGGGCAGCAAGTATAGCTTCAGTAAATCCAACAGCGCAAGCGAAGCCAGCGGCAAAACAAGCTATCGATGATGCATTGAAAGCTAAGACC
>NZ_JALDUC010000004.1:0-106455 GCF_023109235.1 Streptococcus mitis | reverse complement strand
ACGCAGCTAAGCAAGCCATCGACAACGCAACAACAAACGATGTAGTAACTCAAGCTAAAAACGATGGGGCAGCAAGTGTAGCTTCAGTTACTCCAGCAGCAGTAGTGAAGACAGCAGCTAAGCAATCCATCGACGAAGCTCTGAAAGCTAAGAATGATGAAATCGACGCTCGTACAGACCTAACAGATGAAGAGAAAGCTGCTGCTAAGTCAGAAGCAAAAGCTAAGGCTGACGCAGTGAAAGCAACCATCGACAACGCAACAACAAATGCAGAAGTAGAACAAGCTAAGGTGACTGGAACAACAGAAGTCACTTCAGTCAATCCAGAGGCGTTGACTAAGTCAGCAGCTAAGCAATCCATCGACGAAGCTTTGAAAGCTAAGACTGATGAGATAGACGCTCGTACAGACTTGACAGATGAGGAGAAAACTGCAGCTAAGGGAGACGCGAAAACAAAAGCTGACGCAGCGAAGACTGCAATCGACAACGCAACAACAAACGATGCAGTAACTCAAGTTAAAAACGATGGGGCAGCAAGTGTAGCTTCAGTGACTCCAGCAGCAGTAGCGAAGACGGAAGCTAAGCAAGCCATCGATGAAGCTCTTAAAGCTAAGAGTGCTGAGATAGACGCACGTACAGACTTAACAGACGAAGAGAAAACTGTGGCTAAATTAGATGCAAAAGCCAAAGCTGACGCAGCGAAAGCAACCATCGACAACGCAATAACAAATGCGGAGGTAGAACAAGCTAAGGTGACTGGAATAACAGAAGTAAAAGCAGTAGATCCACAACCAGAAGCTAAGACAGCAGCTAAGCAAGCCATCGATGATGCCCTAAAAGCTAAGAACGACGAGATAGACGCTCGTACAGATTTAACAGACGAAGAGAAAACTGCTGCTAAGTCAGAAGCAAAAGCTAAGGCCGACGCAGCAAAAGAAGTTATCGATAAAGCGACAACCAATGCAGAAGTTGACCAAGCAAAGTCAACTGGAATTGCAGAAGTCACTTCAGTAAATCCAGGTGCAGTGGCTAAGACAGAAGCTAAGCAAGCCATCGACGAAGCTCTGAAGGCTAAGAACGACGAAATCGACGCACGTACAGACTTAACAGATGAAGAGAAAGCTGCTGCTAAGTCAGAAGCAAAAGCTAAGGCTGACGCAGCAAAAGAAGCCATCGACAAAGCAACAACGAATGCAGCAGTCGACCAAGCTAAAACTAACGGAACTTTAGAAGTCACTTCAGTAAATCCAGAAGCAGTAGCGAAGACAGAAGCTAAGCAAGCCATCGACGATGCTTTGAAAGCTAAGACTGCCGAAATTGATGCTCGTACAGACTTAACAGATGAAGAGAAAACTGCAGCCAAAGCAGATGCAAAAGCCAAAGCTGACGCAGCAAAATCAGCCATAGATAAAGCAACAACGAATGCAGAAGTCTACCAATCTAAGTCAACTGGAATCACAGCAGTGACTTCAGTAAACCCAGAGGCAGTAGCGAAGACAGAAGCTAAGCAAGCCATCGACGAAGCGCTTAAATCTAAGACTGATGAAATCGACTCTCGTACAGACTTAACAGACGAAGAGAAAACCGCGGCTAAAGCAGAAGTAAAAGATAAGGCTGACGCAGCAAAATCAGCCATAGATAAAGCAACAAAGAATGCAGAAGTCGACCAATCTAAGTCAACTGGTATTGAAGAAGTAAACTCAGTCAATCCGATTGCACAAATTAGACCGGCAGTTGGAGCAAGTGCTGGAGTTCATGTAAACTCAGCTAATCCAACTTCTAAAGAAAAACCACAGGAAAAACAAGCAATAGACCAAGTATTGAAAACTGATGAAGCCAAAGCTAAAGTGAAAGATAGTGTAGCATCTACTATCTCACAACTTGAAAATGAGAATCAGCAAGTAGCTACTAATCAGCGTGTAGTGGCTAGAGAATTGCCAAATACAGGTACAACAGAATCCATAACAGCAATTGTTGCAGCAACAGCTAGTGCGATACTTGGTTTTGGTCTTATTGCTCGTCGTCGAAAAGAAGATGAAGAAGACAAATTAGAAAATCAGTAACGATTTCTAACAGTTGCAACTCCTTTTTTGAGACTAAGTAGATAATATTATTCTTAAAACTCTCCTAGAGCAAAATAGCTACTAGGAGAGTTTTTTCTCTAATCAGAAGATACGTGACGGGACTAAAAACAATCTCATCTGCTTTGCGGATGAGGGTTTTCTTATTTTGTGCTATACTTAAGATATGCATAGAAAAACAGTGATTGATTTTAGGGCTTTGGGCGAGAGATACACCTTTACCCAGCCTATTAAAGAGTTGAAAACGAGAAATGTAGCAGAAGTGGCAGATTTGCTGGTACAAGTGGAAAGCTACCAAGAGCAAGGCTACTATGTGGTGGGCTATGTCAGCTACGAGGCTGCACCTGCTTTTGAGGAGAAATTAGCAGTTCATAAAGCTCCTTTACTGGACGAGTATTTGCTTTACTTTACTGTTCACGATAGGGTGGAGACATCTCCTATTCCCCTGACTTATGATGAGGTTGATTTGCCTTCAAATTGGCAGGAAGTGACGTCTGAAGCAGATTATGAAAAGGCGATTGCTCAGATTCACCATCATTTGCGGCAGGGGGACACCTATCAGGTCAACTACACCGTCCAACTCAAGCAAAAATTAAGTGCCAATCCTTTTGCCATCTACAATCGTATGGTAGTAGAGCAGGAGGCGGGCTACAATGCTTATGTTGAACATGACGAGATGGCAGTGATTTCCATGAGTCCAGAACTCTTTTTTGAGCAAAATGACCGCGAGTTGACAACACGACCAATGAAGGGAACGACTCAGCGTGGGGTAACTGACCAAGAAGATCTTGAACAGGCCAGTTGGTTGGAGCAGGATTCTAAAAATCGCTCTGAAAATATGATGATTGTGGACCTCTTGCGCAATGACATGAACCGTATTTCTGAGGTGGGGAGTGAGCATGTAGAGCGTCTTTGCCAAGTGGAACAGTATTCAACGGTTTGGCAGATGACTTCGACCATCAAGAGTTGGTTGCGAGAGGATGTTGACCTTGTAGAGATATTCCGTTCTCTATTTCCTTGTGGTTCCATAACGGGAGCTCCGAAAATTGCGACTATGGAAATCATCAAGGACTTGGAGCCACAACCGCGCGGAGTCTACTGTGGAACGATTGGTCTCCTGCTTCCAAATGGACGACGAATTTTCAATGTTGCTATTCGGACCATTCAACTGCATCAAGGGAAAGCCATCTATGGAGTTGGCGGAGGCATTACATGGGATAGCACTTGTGAATCTGAATACCGAGAGGTTCATCAAAAGGCGGCAGTCCTTTATCGTAAACAAGCTCGCTTCCAACTGATTACAACTGGAAAAATCAGCCAAAAACAACTGCTGTTTGAAGAGCAACATATAGAAAGACTGAGAAAAGCAAGTCAATATTTTGCATATCCTTTTGATGCAGAAGACTTGAAACAAAAGATAGAGGAAGAGTGTCAGACTTGTGAAGCTAATCAAGATTACCGTTTGCGAATCAGTCTCAGCAAGTCTGGAGAGATTGAACTCAGTCGCCAAACCTTAACACCCCTTAGTCCAAGTTTCTGTCAAGCTCAACTTTGCCTACAAGAAGACAATTTGCAGCAAGCATTTACCTACTTCAAAACGAGTCATCGACCGCATTTAAACCTAGGGGAACAAGAGAAGATTTACCATAATGCAATAGGAGAACTGCTTGAAACTTCTATTGGTAATTTGATCTTGAAAATTTCTGGGAAACTCTACACACCGCCAGTCCGACTTGGTATCTTACCAGGAATTTATCGTCAGCATTTGCTGGAAAGAGGACAGGTAGAAGAGAAAGTCTTGACCTTGGCAGATTTAGTCCAAGCAGAAGCTATTTATGGCTGTAATGCAGTGAGAGGCTTGTATGAATTGAGCCTTGAGGAGAGCTAGGTGAAACTGATATTTTTACACGGGCTAGGGCAGTCAGCAGAGAGTTGGAAAGAAGTTCGGAATCTACTGACAGATTATCCTTCTGAGGCTATTGAGTTATTTCCTTCTGGAGTTAGCAACTATCAACAAGCTAAAGAGCGAGTTTATCAGCATCTAGCTCAAGAGACAGAACCTTTTATTTTGGTTGGATTGTCCTTAGGTGCTGTCCTTGCACTAGAACTTTCCAGTTATGATTTATCAAATCTTCGAGCTTTGGTTCTATCAGGATGCCCGCTAAAATTAGCAGGGAATATCCTATTTTATGTTCAATTGCTGATATTTAAATTACTTCCCAAAAGAGTATTTGAAAAACAGGGAGCAGACAAAGTTCTTATGGTCGGAGTTTCTGAGGAATTGAAGACACTTGATTTAACTGATATATCAAGAACTTGTCCTTATCCAACCTTACTAATTTGTGGCAGCAAAGATAAACCGAATCTTAGTTCTATGAGAAGTCTTCATAAACTAATATCAGAATCTCAATTTCAGATTATACCAGATGGTCCTCATGTCTTGAATGAAGCTAAACCAAAAGAGTTTGCTGAACAGATTAAACCTTTCCTTGAATTGCTGAAATAAGTTTGATAAAATAATAGTGAAATCGATAACATCGTTATAGGAGAACGAAATGAATAAACGTCTATTTTTAAAAATGAGTCTGGCTACCTTGCCAGTCTTAGCCTTGTTTTCACAACCTGTGTTAGCAGAAGAAAACATTCATTTTTCTAGTTGTAAAGAAGCTTGGGCGAATGGATACGCAGATATTCACGAGGGAGAACCTGGTTATTCTGCCAAGTTAGACCGCGATCATGATGGTGTGGCTTGCGAATTGAAAAATGCTCCTAAGGGTGCTTTTAAAGCAAAACAAGCGGCTACAACTCAAACTGATACAACTTCATCCACAGCAAGTGGTTGGGTTAAGCAGGACGGTTCTTGGTACTATTTTGATGGAAATGGAAATCCAGTGAAAAATGCATGGCAGGGAAGCTATTACCTGAAAGCTGATGGTAAAATGGCACAGAGTGAATGGATTTATGACTCTTCTTATCAAGCTTGGTATTATTTGAAATCAGATGGTTCTTATGCAAAAAATGCATGGCAAGGAGCTTATTACCTTAAATCAAACGGTAAAATGGCACAAGGTGAGTGGGTTTATGACTCTTCTTATCAAGCCTGGTATTACTTGAAATCAGATGGTTCTTATGCTCGCAATGCATGGCAAGGAAACTACTATTTGAAATCAGATGGTAAAATGGCTAAAAATGAGCGAGTTGATGGAGGCCGCTACTATGTAGATGCTTCAGGTCTATGGAAACCATAAGTAAGGATAAAATCTAGAAAGTTAATGCAAACCTTTGCATAAATGAGTGAATTTTGTTATACTATATCTGTAAGCATTTTCAATTAATTCATAATGAAAAAGGAGAATATGATGAGTCAAAAGATTATTGGGATTGACCTTGGTGGAACTTCTATCAAATTTGCAATCTTAACAACAGCAGGAGAAATCCAAGAAAAATGGTCTATCAAGACTAACATTTTGGATGAGGGAAGTCATATCGTAGATGATATGATTGAGTCTATTCAACATCGTTTGGACTTGCTTGGATTGGCAGCAGCAGACTTCCAAGGTATTGGGATGGGATCACCAGGTGTGGTTGACCGTGAAAAAGGGACTGTTATCGGTGCCTACAACCTCAACTGGAAAACCCTTCAACCAATTAAAGAGAAGATTGAAAAGGCCTTGGGTATTCCATTCTTCATCGATAATGATGCCAACGTAGCTGCTCTTGGTGAGCGTTGGATGGGGGCTGGTGATAACCAACCAGATGTTGTATTTATGACACTCGGTACTGGTGTTGGTGGCGGTATCGTCGCTGAAGGCAAATTGCTTCACGGTGTTGCTGGTGCAGCAGGTGAGCTTGGTCATATCACTGTTGACTTTGATCAACCAATCGCATGTACTTGCGGTAAGAAAGGTTGCCTTGAGACAGTTGCTTCAGCAACAGGGATTGTCAACTTGACTCGTCGCTATGCCGATGAATACGAAGGCGATGCAGCCTTGAAACGCTTGATTGATAATGGAGAAGAAGTAACCGCTAAGACTGTCTTTGATTTGGCAAAAGAAGGAGACGATCTTGCTTTGATCGTTTACCGTAACTTCTCACGTTACTTGGGAATCGCTTGTGCTAACATTGGTTCAATCTTAAACCCATCAACAATCGTCATCGGTGGTGGTGTGTCAGCTGCAGGAGAATTCCTTCTACAAGGCGTTCAAAAAGTGTACGATGAAAATACTTTCCCACAAGTACGCACATCCACTAAATTAGCTCTTGCAACTCTAGGAAATGACGCTGGAGTTATCGGAGCAGCATCACTTGTATTGCAATAAAATAAAAAAGGAGAAAATTGCTTTCCATAAGCGAGTGATTTTCCTCCTTTCTTTTTTTATGCTATACTAGTTAGGAAACAAATGAGGTGAGAGTAAATGACAAAAGCAGATACTATTTTTAAAGAAAATATTGAACGAATCCTCAAAGACGGTGTCTTTTCTGAGCAGGCCCGTCCCAAGTACAAGGATGGGACAGTTGCCAACTCTAAGTACGTAACGGGTGCCTTTGCAGAGTATGACTTGGCCAAGGGGGAATTCCCCATCACAACCTTGCGTCCTATTGCCATCAAATCAGCTATCAAGGAAGTTCTCTGGATCTACCAAGACCAGTCAAATAGCTTAGAGGTGCTTAATGACAAGTACAATGTTCACTACTGGAATGACTGGGAAGTGGGAGATACGGGAACTATTGGTGAGCGTTACGGGGCGGTCGTTAAGAAACACGACATCATCAATAAGCTTCTCAAACAGTTGGAAGCTAACCCTTGGAACCGCCGCAATATTATCTCTCTCTGGGATTATCAAGCTTTTGAGGAGACAGATGGGCTACTCCCATGCGCCTTTCAGACCATGTTTGATGTCCGCCGTGTAGATGGAGAAATCTATCTGGATGCAACCTTGACTCAGCGTTCGAATGATATGTTGGTGGCCCACCACATCAACGCTATGCAGTATGTGGCTCTTCAAATGATGATTGCCAAACATTTTGGCTGGAAGGTTGGGAAGTTCTTCTACTTCATCAACAATCTCCATATCTATGACAATCAATTTGAACAAGCAGAGGAATTGCTTCGTCGTGAGCCGTCAAACTGCCAACCACGTTTGGTCTTGAATGTACCAGATAAGACCAATTTCTTTGATATTAAAGCAGAAGATTTTGAGCTGGTGGATTATGACCCTGTCAAGCCGCAGCTGAAGTTTGACTTAGCTATTTAAAAGAGCCGAAAAAAGAAGTTGAGACAATAAATCCCAACTTCTTTTGTTTCTTAACGTGATACGCGGCGACGAGCTGCTTTTTTACGGTTTTCTTCGATGAAAGCTGCTTTTTGCTCTTCTGGTTCGATTACTTTCTTTTTGAATGCGTATACCGCACCTGCAACTGCAGCGACAGTTCCTGCGACACCTGTTACAAGACCTTTAGCGAATCCTTTAGCCATGAGTCTTCCTCCTTTATCTTCTTAATCAGCCAGCCTCCTCAAGAGGTCACATTTTTCTGACTGACCTTTTTGTGTTATAATAATAGTAACGAAAAAATGGGAATTTTTCAAGGAAAAAAGATGAAAACAAAAATAATTGTGATTGTTGGACCGACTGCAGTTGGAAAAACAGCCCTTGCCATCGAAGTTGCAAAGCGTTTTAATGGCGAAGTGGTTAGTGGAGATAGCCAGCAAGTCTATCGAGGTCTGGATATAGGGACGGCTAAGGCTAGTCCAGAAGAGCAGGCAGCTGTTCCTCATCATTTAATCGATGTTAGAGAGGTAACCGAGTCTTACTCGGCTTTTGATTTTGTTTCAGAAGCTAAGAAGGCTATTGAGGATATTCAAAGCCGTGGCAAGCTAGCTATTATTGCTGGTGGGACTGGGCTTTATATCCAGAGCTTGCTTGAAGGCTACCACCTAGGTGGTGAGACTCCTCATGAGGAGATTTTAGCTTATCGAGCTAGTTTGGAGCCATATTCAGATGAGGAATTAGCCCATTTGGTGGAGCAAGCAGACCTTGAGATTCCCCAGTTTAATCGTCGTCGTGCGATGCGTGCCTTGGAAATTGCCCATTTTGGTCAGGATTTGGAAAATAAAGAGAGTCTATATGAACCGCTGATTATCTGCTTGGACGATGAGCGCAGTCAGCTTTATGAGCGTATCAATCACCGAGTGGACCTGATGTTTGAAGCTGGACTTCTAGACGAAGCTAAGTGGTTGTTTGACCATTATCCAGATGTGCAGGCTGCTAAAGGGATTGGTTACAAGGAACTCTTTCCTTACTTCCGTGGAGAGCAGACCTTGGAGGATGCTAGTGAGAGTCTCAAACAGGCGACTCGTCGTTTTGCCAAACGTCAGTTGACCTGGTTCCGTAATCGCATGCAGGTGACCTTTTATCAGATTGGAGAAACTGGTGTAAAAGATCGCATTTTAAGCCAGATAGAGGAGTTTTTAGATGATTGAAACGGAGAAAAAAGAGGAACGGGTCCTGCTCATTGGTGTAGAATTGCAGGGCATGGACAATTTTGATCTCTCTATGGAAGAATTGGCCAGTTTAGCGAAAACAGCAGGGGCAGTCGTTGTAGATAGCTACAGACAAAAACGTGAAAAATATGATTCCAAGACCTTCGTCGGCTCTGGTAAGTTAGAAGAAATTGCGCTTATGGTGGATGCAGAAGAAATTACCACTGTCATCGTCAACAACCGTTTAACTCCACGGCAAAATGTCAATTTAGAAGAAGTTCTCGGTGTCAAGGTCATTGACCGTATGCAGTTGATTTTGGATATCTTTGCCATGCGAGCTCGAAGCCATGAAGGGAAGCTCCAAGTTCACCTAGCTCAGCTCAAATATCTCTTGCCTCGCTTGGTTGGTCAGGGAATTATGCTCAGTCGTCAGGCAGGGGGAATTGGTTCCCGTGGACCTGGTGAAAGCCAGCTGGAGCTGAATCGTCGTAGTGTTCGCAATCAAATTACGGATATCGAGCGCCAGCTCAAGGTGGTTGAGAAAAATCGGGCGACTGTCAGAGAAAAACGTTTGGAGTCAAGCACCTTTAAGATTGGTTTGATTGGTTACACCAATGCTGGGAAATCAACCATCATGAACACTTTGACCAGTAAGACACAGTATGAAGCAGACGAGCTCTTTGCGACTTTGGACGCGACAACTAAGAGTATCCATCTGGGAGGCAATCTCCAAGTAACTTTGACAGATACAGTTGGCTTTATTCAAGATTTGCCGACAGAGTTGGTGTCCAGTTTCAAGTCAACCTTGGAAGAAAGCAAGCATGTGGACCTTCTGGTTCATGTTATCGATACCAGCAATCCTTACCATGAGGAGCATGAAAAAACAGTCCTGTCCATCATGAAAGACCTGGACATGGAAGATATTCCTCGCTTGACCCTTTATAATAAAGCGGATTTGGTGGAGGATTTTACGCCGACCCAAACGCCTTATACCCTCATTTCTGCCAAGTCTGAGGATAGTCGTGAGAACTTGCAGACACTATTTTTAGAGAAAATCAAGGATATTTTTGAATCTTTTACCCTGCGCGTGCCTTTTTCTAAGTCCTACAAGATTCATGATTTAGAAAGTGTTGCGATTCTTGAAGAACGTGATTATCAGGAAGACGGCGAAGTGATTACAGGCTACATTTCCGAGAAAAATAAATGGAGGTTAGAGGAATTTTATGACTGATATTAAAACCTTGGCTCTAAAATATGGGGGCTATACAAGTCTGGATAAGGTCTATCTGGATCAACTTCTAGCTGGTAAAACAGAGCAAGAGCAGTTGGCACTGATCACTCCTCCGCCTAGCGTGGTCAATGCTTATTTTGCAGAACTCTACCAGAAAAAAAGTCCTGAGGCTGCGACGGATTATTTTGCGGAACTCAGTCAGGAACTGAATCTTTACAATACTGAGCCAAGTTTCACCCTAGAAAATAAGCCTTTTATTCGGCTTAATCTGTCGGGTAAATCCTTTGGTTTTTGTTATGAGAGTGAGGGTCTGGGTCGGATTTTCTCTGAAAATGAAGAGAAGATTTCGGATGACTTGCTTTTTGAAATTGCGCAAATTTTCCCCCATCAACTGGTCTTTGAAGAGTCTGGTAAGATTTACATGAAGGCTGTTGTAGATGAGGAAGTTGTTAGCATGGAGAGTCTCACAGCTTTGACTGATTTGGAAAGCTTGGCTGATGGTCGTAAACGTCTCAAAGCCTACAGTCAAGAGGATTTATTGCAAGAAGCTAGAGCTTTTACTGGCAAGCGCTATTTCCGATCGGAAAACCGCACAGCCATGTTATATATTGATTAATTAGAAAGTATCGAATGGATATTCAATTTTTAGGAACGGGGGCAGGTCAGCCCTCTAAAGCCCGCAATGTTTCCAGTCTCGCCCTGAAACTCTTGGACGAGATTAACGAAGTCTGGCTCTTTGACTGTGGAGAAGGTACGCAAAATCGCATTCTGGAAACCACAATTCGACCACGTAAGGTCAGCAAAATCTTTATTACCCACCTACATGGAGACCACATCTTTGGCTTGCCAGGTTTCCTTTCTAGCCGTGCCTTTCAGGCCAATGAAGAGCAGACAGATTTGGAAATCTATGGACCTCAGGGAATCAAGTCATTTGTCTTAACCAGCCTTCGTGTGTCAGGTTCTCGTCTGCCCTACCGCATTCATTTCCATGAGTTTGACCAAGATTCCCTTGGGAAAATCCTTGAGACCGATAAATTCACTGTGCATGCAGAGGAGTTGGACCACACTATTTTCTGCGTTGGCTATCGTGTCATGCAAAAGGACTTGGAAGGAACTTTAGATGCTGAAAAGCTCAAGGCAGCTGGAGTCCCATTTGGCCCACTTTTTGGGAAAATCAAGAACGGGCAGGATGTTGTTTTGGAAGATGGAACTGAAATCAAGGCAGCAGACTATATCTCAGCTCCACGTCCAGGTAAGATTATCACCATTCTGGGTGACACCCGAAAAACCAATGCTAGTGTGCGTCTGGCTGTCAATGCCGATGTCCTTGTCCATGAATCGACTTATGGCAAGGGTGATGAAAAAATTGCTCGTAACCATGGCCACTCTACTAACATGCAAGCTGCACAAGTAGCAGTAGAAGCAGGTGCAAAACGACTTTTGCTCAACCATATCAGTGCTCGCTTTCTATCAAAAGATATCAGCAAACTCAAGAAAGATGCTGCTAGCATTTTTGAAAATGTCCATGTGGTCAAAGACTTGGAGGAAGTGGAAATCTAGCAGTCACAGAAAGGATAAGTATGCCTACTATTCTCATTACTGGAGCTAGCGGTGGCCTGGCCCAAGAAATGGTTAAACTTCTGCCAAATGACCAACTCATCTTGCTTGGTAGAAATAAGGAAAAATTAGCCCAACTCTACGGAAATCATCCCCATGCAGAATTGATGGAAATCGATATTACCGATGACTCAGCCTTAGAATCTTTGGTAACTGACCTCTATCTCCGTTATGGCAAGATTGATGTCTTAATTAACAATGCTGGTTACGGGATTTTTGAGGAATTTGACCAAATTTCCGACCAAGATATTCACCAGATGTTTGAGGTCAATACCTTTGCCCTGATGAATCTATCTCGACGACTTGCGGCCCGTATGAAAGAGAGTCGAAAAGGCCATATCATCAATATCGTTAGCATGGCAGGTTTAATCGCTACTGGCAAGTCCAGTCTCTACTCAGCGACCAAGTTTGCGGCCATTGGTTTTTCAAATGCTCTGCGTCTCGAACTCATGCCCTATGGAGTCTATGTGACAACAGTCAATCCAGGACCAATCCGAACAGGATTTTTTGACCAAGCGGACCCAGATGGGACTTATCTTAAGTCGGTTGACCGTTTCTTGCTAGAACCAGATACAGTGGCTAAAAAGATTGTCAAGATTATAGGAAAAAACAAACGAGAACTCAACCTCCCGATTTTGTTGAACCTAGCCCATAAGTTTTATACTCTCTTTCCCAAGCTAGCAGATAAGTTGGCAGGGGAAACTTTTAATTATAAATAAAAAAAGTTGTTCCTAAAATGGAGCAACTTTTTTGACGATTAGAACAAATCAATACCAGTCTTATTTAATGCGTGGCAATGATAAGTGAAGGCGTTGATAAAATTAGAGTAGTATTGCTGATCAATAAATTTTGCGCTTTGAAGATAATTAAATAGATTTTTGGCTAAGGGAATAGCCTCAGGTTTATTCCATCTAAATTGATTGTAAACATGTTCAACTTCTAAAAACATGAGGGGAATAGCCAGATAGCCTCGTTCGAAGGTCTGAAGTGATTTAATTTTTTTAATAATATCATCAGCCTTTTGATAGTAACCCAGTTCAGAGAAATATTTTGCAGAGAAAGTAAGAGCATTTAAGATACGGATGTAGGTGTCAGTATTTGCACTTTCTTTGTACATAAGTAGTAATTGTTTGGTCATATGGTCAATGAGTTCCATCGGACAATGATTGACGATAACACGATAAATTTCAAGTTCGATACTATTAAAGACATCAGATTTCATTAAATGATTGATAATGTTTTGAATTCTGGCAACAGTTTCTGGACTCTTTGATATGCTTGGATAATGTCTTAATTTAATAGATTTAAAAATCATTTCTGCTTGAAGTGGATTGTCTTTTAGGTAGACATCAAATAATTTTTCGTATTCTTCAATATAAGTGAGGATATCTTCTTCATGGACCACATGCTTACCAAATTCAATAGCTGGTAATTCTAAACAGTCCCCACCTTTATTTGCAAAGGCGAGAACAAAATCATTCCATTCAACTCCGATAACAATTAATAATTTGGCAAAGTTTTCAAGTGAAATTCCTTTGTCTCCTTTTTCAAATTGACTAAGGAACTGTGGCGATACGATATCTGATGCTGCTTCCTTTAGGCTGAGTCCTCGTGCTTCGCGTAGGTACTTAAATGTAGCTCCAAATGGATATAGGTTTTCCATAAATAGTCTCCTTATATACTTCTAAGACTATTATACAAAAATTTAGAGTAAAAAATGGAGAAAGAAAACTATAGTTACAAAATATTAGAATTCTATGCTATTTTTTGTTTTTATGAACAAGATTGAAACTATAGTTTAAATGGCTAAAAAATTAAATATCTATTATGGTATGATAAGGGAGAGAATAGCTAATAAAGCTGGCTTGTTATACTAGTATAACAAGGATTGACTTACCACTCAATCCTATTCTATTAGCCATCAAAGGAGAAAATGCTATGGGGAAAACTTAAACACTTGACACTAGAAAAATATCATATTTACTTTTAAGGTTATAAGACAATTATCAAAAATTTTTAGAAAAATAGAAATATATAAGGAGTTTTGTTATGAAAAACAGAAAAATGTTGGCCTCTTCTTTACTAGCTGGTGCTTTATTGTCAGTAGGTTATGTAGCTTCTAAACCGACAGAAGTTCACGCTTTAACAGATATGAGTGTCAAGGATACTCAAAATCCCTTGAAAATCAACTTGATAGCCACTACTGGGAATCCGTTTTATTCAGGAAGTGTGCTGGTAGATATTCAAAGAAATTCTTCTAATGATAATCCATCTTTGTACTATGATTTAGTTAATGAAGATACAGGGGCTATTGTAGCTAGTTATAGCTTTAATAGTTTTGGGAATCAAACTAGAAGTCAAGACCATGTTTGGTTACTATATGCTGAAGATGGAAGATATCATATTGATGTTTATAGTCAAGGTGACTTTGGGAAACGATATTTTGGTCGGTCAGAAGTATTTAAAGTATCAAACAAAGAATATGTACCCATAACAAATTCAGAGACACCTAAAGCTACTGAAACTCCAAAACAATCTACTAACTCTAACTCAGGTCAGACTGGTTGGTCAGGTTCTTCTTACTACAAAGCTGGTGTGAAAGTAGTCAATCAATGGATTTTTGATGTTCAGTATAATTCATACTTCTACCTAAATGCTTCAGGTAACTTTGTTCAAAATGCTTGGTCAGGCAACTACTACCTTAAGTCAGGTGGCTATATGGCTAAAAGCGAGTGGATTTACGATAAAAACTATAGTTCATACTATTATCTAACATCTGAGGGTAGCTATGCTCGTAACACTTGGGTAGGTAGCTATTATCTTAAATCAAATGGTAAAATGGCTAAGAGCGAATGGGTTTATGATAGCAGCTATAGCTCTTACTATTACTTAACATCAGAAGGAAGCTATGCTCGTAACACATGGGTAGGTGACTACTATCTCAAGTCAAATGGTAAGATGGCAGTTAACGAACGTACACCAGATGGCTACAAAGTAGATGGCTCAGGTAAGTGGGTAAAATAAAATTTTTTTGAACTGGGAGAAAAGGGAAAATAATGGAAAAACATGAAAACCAAATGAACGAAGAGGTAATCGTAGAAAAAGTCGAAGATACTGAAGAAGTGACCGTAGAAAAAGTCGATGAGACTACGGAAAGAATGGAAGAATCAATTAATGAAGTAGTTACAGAGAAGCCTGATAAAGTAGAAGCACTCAAAAAAGAGGCGTCAATTTTTGTAGAAAAAGCTGGAAAACAAATCGAAAATCTAGATATGAATGGTCTCATTGAAAAGATTAAAAAACTATTTGAAACAAAACCTCTACAATCTATCGGGATAAGCCTAGCTATCTTTCTTGTTCTGTTCTTTGGAATTCGTAAATTAACCAGTGATCCCTTAGATGGAACTTATGAAATTTTAACAAGACGTGATCATTTAGTCATGGTGATTAAAGGAAATGCTGGGACCGTCACCTCTGAAGATTCAGACGGAGACAAAGAAAAAAGATTAGTGAAAATTAATAAACAAAAGAAAGTATTGACAATAACAGACGATGAAGGAAGAGAAATAGGAAAAACAAAATATATGTTAAAAGATAAAGAACTCTATCTTCAAGAGCCAGATCAAACCTTTAACCGAGTAAAATAGACTACACATTAACAGCCTAAGCCAGTACCTTAAAAGCTACTGGCTTAGGAAATTGTATAAAAGGAGAATATGAATGAAATTCAAAAAATTAATAACTTTAGCTAGTTTAGTAGGGCTGATTGTTTTTCTTGCGACTACTGTAGTTGCCTGTGGTTCAAAATCTGAAAACACAGAAACTAAAACTGCACAAGTTGAAAAAAACAAAGAAAAAGAAAAAAAAGAAGCGTTAGACAAAGCTAAATCGTATGATAAAAGTCTTAACCTTTCTTACAATGCTATGGAAAAAAATTGTTGGAAGAAGACTTTTCTGAAGAGGCTATAAAATACGCACTTAATAACGTGGGTATTGATTGGAAGCAAAATGCATTGGAAAAAGCTAAAGAGTATGCTAAAACTCCTCTCGTTTCAAGAAAAGTTATTAAAGAAAAGTTAGACTACGAAGACGGATTTGATGACCCAGAAGTCAACTACGCTATTGATAATGTAGATGTTGATTGGAAAAAAGCTGCAATAGAAAAAGCTAAGGACTATGCTAAAAACAACCACTTATCAAGTTTCAACACCGAGAGTGAGTTACAAAGAGAAAATCGCTTTACACCTGAAGAGGCAAAATACGCAGTAGAAAATGCAGGTATTGATTGGAAGGAAATCGCGCTAGAAAGAGCTAAAGAGTTGAAACAATCTGCGCCAGAACCAGACTTTGCAATTTCCGATACCAGAGATGGACTCCAAAGCGAACAATTTAGGGATGAAGAGGTCAAGTATGCAATGGACAACTTGAAAAAATAAAAAAGAGGTGGCGACCTCTTTTTTATTATTTCTCTTTCACAATTTCACCATCTACTTTATCAAAGCCTATTGCATTTCCTTTAGAAACTTCGGTAATGAGTAAATCTCCAGAAGAAACGACGCTGGAAGTGTATGCAATATATCCGGCATAGTATTTATCGCGAATTTGTCCACTAGTTAGAGATACGTAAGTAAGGTAAGATGGTTTATTTTCATCGTTAACATATAATTTTATCTCTTCTTTTGTAGTGTTATTCCCTGATCCATCTGTTATCGCCTTAGCTTTAACTTTATCGATTTCAAAACTTCTTTTTGATCTTTCTTCAGCTAATTTTCTAACTTCATTGATGTTTTTGCCTACAACTTCATCCATATGAAGCTCTACGGCTGCACCAACAGTCCCTCCGCCTATTTCGTACCCGTTCAGTTTTCCTCCTTTTGTGATATAGACGTAGTTTATTCTTTCATCTTTTCCAGGTAATGCATCATCATTAGAATCGATCACACTATAGAAAACTCTCTCTTGATTGTCGTTCATTAACTGAACGATACCTTTTCCTTTTGTATCCATAGATGATGAACAAGCTGCTAAACTAGCGCTAGCAAGTAGTGCACCTAATAACAACAATCCATTTCTGTTTCTCATAACAAAACTCCTTATATATTTCTATGTTTCAAAAATTTTATGATAACTATGAAAGTAAATATGATATTTTTCTAGTGTCAATCCTTTAAGTTCTTCTCATGTCATTTTCTCCTTTGATAGCTGATAGAATAGGATTGAGTGGTAAGTCAATCCTTGTTATACTAGTATAACAAGCTTCCTTTTTAGCTATTCTTTACCTTATCATACCATAATAGATATTTAAATTTTTCGCTATTTAAACTATAGTTTCAATCTTGTTCATAAAAATAAAAAATAGCATAGAATTCTAGTATTTTGTAACTATAGTTTTCTTTCTCCATTTTTTTCTCTAAATTTTTGTCTAATAGTTTTAGAAGTATGTAAGGAGATTATTTATGGAAAATCTATACCCATTTGGAGCTACATTTAAGTACCTGCGTGAAGCACGAGGGCTCAGCCTAAAGGAAGCTGCCTCAGATATTGTATCACCACAGTTCCTAAGTCAATTTGAAAAAGGAGACAAAGGAATATCACTTGAAAACTTTGCTAAATTGTTAATTGTCATAGGAGCTTTAGAAAATTTCAAAGCTGATAATATGAAAGAACTAGTAAATTTATATGATGATACAAAATATAAAGAATTACAGTTGAACTATCAGAAAGAAATGCTACAGTTACAAAGGGAACAATATATTGATACAAAGAAAATGCTTCAAGCATTAAGATATAACAATTATGTTCAAACGTTACAATTACAGCAGTTAGATGGAATCCGTAGAAATACAGAAGAAGCAGTTGATTACTTGAGAAATTTACATGTCCAAGAAAATCATTATCACACGCATAACCATTACCATCAAAATAATATTTATTAATTTATATAGGTGAAATTAAAATTAGAAATAATATGAAGAAAATTATAAAAATAATTACCTGTTTGTATTTATTTTGCGGCCTATTTTCATTTGTGAAGTCAGCCCAAGCTGACAGTACTGACTACAACCAACTATTGCCACAAATTACTGAGAAGTGGGAGAGTAAACAGCTATTTGAAAATAATGCAAATAGACTTGGTTACGCTTTGATGGATATTGATAAAAATGGGACGGATGAGTTATTAATCGGTATAACTAATGGTGAAAAATGGGAACTGTTTGAAGTATATTATATGAATGGTAATACTCCAACTCCCTTATTTGATAGATTTTGGGATACAAGTCTTAGAATGGGGACAGTTATTAATACCTACACAGATGGCAGTATTATAGTGTTCGAAAGTTCTCCAGGGATTATGTCATATAGATTGTTCCAACTTTCTAAAGAAAATAAGGAGCCAACGTTAATTAAAAAAAGTGAATTTAGAGCAGGAGAAGGTGACTTAGATGAATTAAACCTTGACTCTAAAACAAAGATAGATACCTCAGCTATTGAATATACTTCTCTAAATCTCCCGATTATTGGAGATAATATGGATCCTAATCCCCCTATGCCCAAGTACTTTGTCGATGCTAAAATTGGAGATGAAATTCCTTTGCCATCTGAGTTGGTAGGTATTTGGATTAATAAGGAGCCAAATAATGGTACTAAGCCTGGTAGAGCTTCAACACTTATTTTGGGAGAGGATGGAAGCTACACTGGAACCTTTAAAGATGGAGATATTATAGGGAAGTTATCTCGTCTTAAAAAAGTGAGTGAGAACGGATTTATTGTCTTAAAAGATAATCAGGAGGGGCAAGCGTTTGCTTTTAGTGTCGGTTTAGGTGGAGGTTTGCCTCCTGGTGAGCGAATTGATTTAGGAATGGTATTGGAGGGACGGACTTTATATTCTGTGTCATGGCGAGTCAAAGAAGGAGCAGAAGACTACTCCAAACCGACTAAACAAGTAGCCTTTGTAAATCCAACTTATGGTCCTAAGAAAATCGAGAAAAAGGTAGAGCAAGAAGTAGCGAAACAAGGCGATACAGCAGCAGAATCAACTCAAGATAGTAGTGAGGAGACAAAGCCAGAAGAGAAACTATTCGGAAACAATCCAGTGTTTATCATTGTTGCAGGAGCTGGACTTGTCCTTGTTGTAATCCTATCTATATTTTGGTTTAAAAAATAAGATTTTATGAAATCCCCTTGATTTACTATTAGAGAAAAAACCTCAAAAACTAGGGTTGAAAGCTAGTTTTTGAGGTTTTTAGGTTATTCGATTTAGAGTGATTCTCAACTATCAAACTGGACTTCTTCTAGTAGATAGTCGATAAAGCGTTCGCCCATCTTGGATAGGCTGGTTTTTTCATGCTGGATATAGACCAGCTCAATGGGGTCATCAATGTCCAGTGGGATGGAAACGATGTTATCTCCGTTAAGATTACTGTTCAAAATCCCCGTCGCAATGGTGTAACCATCTAAACCGATCAAGAGATTAAAGAGGGTAGCACGGTCACTGACCACGATGGATTTCTTGTGGTGTTCTTGGGAAAGAATCTCTTCTGAAAAGTAGAAGGAATTGTGCGTTCCCTGATCATAGCTTAGGTAAGGGAAGTTTTCCAAATCAGACAGTTTGACCTTGTCTTTCTTTGCCAGAGGATTGGTCTTGCTGACAAAGATATGGGGCTGGGCGGTGAAGAGATGGTGAGCTAGCAGGTGGTTGTCATCCAGCATTTTGGTCAGTACATCACGGTTGTAGCTGTTTAGGAAGAGGACACCGACCTCACTACGGAAGTTCTTGACGTCGTCGATAATCTCCCAAGTCCGCGTTTCACGAAGAAAAAGCTCGTATTTTTCCATATCACTTTTCTTAAGTAGCGATACAAAGGCGTTGACCACAAAGGCATAGTGTTGAGAGGAAACGCTAAAGAGTTCGCGGTGGGCAACAGGATTTTTATAGCGTTCTTCTAGAAGCTGAGTTTGCTCAACGACCTGACGGGCATAGGAGAGAAACTCCATCCCATCACGGGTCAAGGTAATACCCTTGGGATTGCGGATAAAGATCTCAATGCCCATCTCATTTTCCAAATCTCTCACAGCATTGGAAAGACTAGGCTGAGTGATAAAGAGCTGTTTGGCTGCTTCATTCATGGAGCCAGTTTCGACGATTTTGATAATATAATGTAATTGTTGAATTCTCATGTTTTTATTGTACCACACTTGCGTCAGAATCGCCAAGGAAGATAGGAAAATCAGGAGCTTTGTGTAAGTCTCTTCTTGAAAAAAATACAAAATTTTGCTAGAATGAGTCTTATGAAAACATTCTATGATGTGCAGCAATTTCTCAAACGATTTGGTATTATTGTTTACATGGGAAAACGCTTATATGATATTGAACTGATGAAGTTGGAACTCTCACGGATTTACGATGCAGGGTTGATGGACAAATTAGACTATCTAGAAGCAGAAGCGGTTCTTCGCAGAGAGCACAAGGTAGAATTGGATTATATTGAGAAAAATGGAGAAAATAACTGATGGTTACTTGGATTTTGTGGGCACTTATACTAGCAATGTTGGCATGGATGGGCTTTAACTATCTTCGTATTCGCCGTGCGGCTAAAATTGTGGACAATGAGGAATTTGAAGCCTTGATTCGTACGGGTCAATTGATTGATTTGCGCGACCCAGCAGAATTCCACAGAAAACATATTCTTGGGGCTCGCAATATTCCTTCAAGTCAGTTGAAGACTAGTCTTGCAGCCCTTCGTAAGGATAAACCTGTCCTTCTTTATGAAAACCAACGTGCGCAACGTGTCACAAATGCGGCCCTTTACTTGAAAAAACAAGGTTTTTCTGAGATTTATATCCTTTCTTATGGTTTGGATTCTTGGAAAGGGAAAGTGAAGACTAGCTAACCTTATTTTCAAATTAGTCGAATGATGGGATGAAGCTATTGTTTTGTAGTATAATTAATTTGTATAAAATTTAAGGAGTTCTTAGAACATGAAAGAAAAGAAGAAAAATCCACTTTTTGTGGGTATCTTGTCGATTATTCTTGGTTTGTTATTTCCGTTGGGAGGTATTGGTTTAGGTATTACCAGTTTATTGTATGCTAACTCACTTCAAAAAGAATCTGGACTAGACTATAAAACAGAAAAAATTATAGCTATTGTAGGGATTGTAGTTTCCGTAATTAATTGGGTTTTAGGATTGATTCTTTTTATGAATTAACTAGTGTAAAACAAAAAAGCTTTATTTGAAAGCTTTTTTGTTTTATCCACTTTTCTCTAAGTAGTTTTTAATGATTTTCAATTCCTTTTGGTTCAAGGGACGGTATTGACCTTCTGCTAGTTTTGAGTCTAATATAAACTCACCAAACTGAATTCTTTTGAGGGAGGTTACTTTGACACCAACCGAGAGGAACATTTTCTTGATTTGATGAAATTTTCCTTCTGAAATGGTAATAGAGGCTTGACTGAAGGAAGGATTTGCTGATAGAATCTCTAGTCTTGCAGGTTTACAGACAGTACTATCTAAAAAGACAATTCCTTTTTGAAAGGCTTGGATATGGTCAGGTGTCAGAAGTCCATTAACCTCAACTCGATAAGTCTTATCGACATGATATTGGGGATGAAGGAGCTGAAAGCCCAAGGGTCCGTTATCGGTCACGAGGAGGAGTCCTGTCGTATCTCGGTCCAGTCGGCCGACGGCATAGAGCTTGTCAGACTGGATGTCAGGCGAAAGGAGGTCCATGATGGTTGGAAGTTCCCTGTCTTTATTGGCTGTAACGACACCAGCAGGTTTATGAAGCATAAGGTAGGTGTGCTCATAGCCTTGAACGATTTGTCCTTGAAAAAGGAGTTCTTGTAGACCTGTATCGATATTTTGGGCTAGGGAGCGGGCAGGGCAACCATCGACTAGAATTTCTCCTCTGAGTAAGGCTTGTTTCATGGCCTTTCGGCTGATTTTTTCTTGGGCTAATAAATTATCTAAACGCATACTGTGCCTATCTTATCATAAGTCGCTTGCTTTGAAAAGGCTTGACGTGAAAAGAAAAGCGGAGTGAAAACATTTACACTTGCTTGAGTTATGTTATTTACTTGAAAATATGGTATAATCGTTCAGTTAGAAAATAAATTTTGAATATTATAGAGGAAATCATGACAAAATTAAGAGAAGATATCCGTAACATTGCGATTATCGCCCACGTTGACCACGGTAAAACAACCCTCGTTGACGAATTATTGAAACAATCAGAAACGCTTGATGCACGTACTGAATTGGCTGAGCGTGCTATGGACTCAAACGATATCGAAAAAGAGCGTGGAATTACTATCCTTGCTAAAAATACAGCCGTTGCCTATAACGGAACTCGTATCAATATCATGGACACACCAGGACACGCGGACTTCGGTGGAGAAGTTGAGCGTATCATGAAAATGGTTGACGGTGTTGTTTTGGTCGTAGATGCCTACGAAGGAACAATGCCACAGACTCGTTTTGTATTGAAAAAAGCCTTGGAACAAGACCTTGTCCCAATCGTGGTTGTTAACAAAATCGACAAACCATCAGCTCGCCCAGCTGAAGTAGTGGATGAAGTATTGGAACTTTTCATCGAGCTTGGTGCAGATGATGACCAGCTTGATTTCCCAGTAGTGTATGCTTCAGCGATCAACGGAACTTCTTCATTGTCAGATGACCCAGCTGACCAAGAAGCTACTATGGCACCAATCTTTGACACGATTATTGACCATATCCCAGCTCCAGTAGATAACTCAGATGAGCCTTTGCAGTTCCAAGTATCACTTTTGGACTACAATGACTTCGTTGGTCGTATCGGTATCGGTCGTGTCTTCCGTGGTACTGTTAAAGTTGGGGACCAAGTTACCCTTTCTAAACTTGATGGTACAACTAAAAACTTCCGTGTTACAAAACTCTTTGGTTTCTTTGGTTTGGAACGTCGTGAAATTCAAGAAGCCAAAGCAGGTGACTTGATTGCCGTTTCAGGTATGGAAGATATCTTTGTCGGCGAAACTATTACTCCGACAGACGCAGTTGAAGCTCTTCCAATCCTACACATCGATGAGCCAACTCTTCAAATGACTTTCTTGGTCAACAACTCACCATTTGCTGGTAAAGAAGGTAAATGGGTGACTTCTCGTAAGGTGGAAGAACGTTTGCAGGCAGAATTGCAAACAGACGTTTCCCTTCGTGTTGACCCAACTGATTCACCAGATAAATGGACTGTTTCAGGACGTGGAGAATTGCACTTGTCAATCCTTATCGAAACAATGCGTCGTGAGGGATATGAACTTCAAGTATCTCGTCCAGAAGTTATCGTAAAAGAAATCGATGGTGTTAAATGTGAACCATTTGAACGTGTTCAAATCGACACTCCAGAAGAATACCAAGGATCTGTTATCCAAAGCCTTTCTGAACGTAAGGGTGAAATGTTGGATATGATTTCAACTGGTAATGGTCAAACTCGTTTGGTCTTCCTTGTTCCAGCGCGTGGTTTAATCGGATACTCAACTGAGTTCTTGTCAATGACTCGTGGTTACGGTATCATGAACCATACCTTTGACCAATACTTGCCATTGATTCCAGGGGAAATTGGTGGTCGTCACCGTGGTGCCCTTGTTTCTATCGATGCTGGTAAGGCTACAACTTACTCAATCATGTCTATCGAAGAACGTGGTACGATCTTTGTCAACCCAGGTACTGAGGTTTACGAAGGAATGATCATCGGTGAAAACTCTCGTGAGAACGACTTGACAGTTAACATCACTAAGGCGAAACAAATGACCAACGTTCGTTCAGCTACTAAGGACCAAACAGCTGTTATCAAGACACCTCGTATCTTGACCCTTGAAGAGTCTCTTGAGTTCTTGAACGACGATGAGTACATGGAAGTAACGCCTGAGTCTATCCGTTTGCGTAAACAAATCCTTAACAAGGCAGAGCGTGAGAAAGCTAACAAGAAGAAAAAATCAGCTGAATAAGAGCTAGAAAGAGATAAAGATGGTTTATTTAATCATAGGACTCCTCTTATTACTACTCTATGTATTTGCGACACCACAAAGCATTAAAGGGACAGTCAATATCGTCCTTGTCGTCTTTGCTTTCGTAGCACTCTTGATTTTGCTGATGTTGTCTGTCCTGCAAATTTTTCAGCTACCGACAGAATTCTTTATCGCAATCGCCATGCTCTTCCTAGCATACTTTAGCTTACGAGATATTACCCTCATGTCGGTTAGTAAAAACAAAAGAAGATAAAAAGAGAGCTTTGGCTCTCTTTTTGCTTGTTAGAATGCTGAATCTGAGCATTTTCGTTTAGAATTATTTCCATAAAAATGGTAAAATAGTAAGAGTAGAAATGGAGTTCGAGACATGAAAGTAATAGATCAATTTAAAAATAAGAAAGTCCTTGTTTTAGGTTTGGCAAAGTCTGGTGAATCTGCAGCTCGTTTGTTGGACAAGCTAGGTGCCATTGTGACAGTAAATGACGGAAAACCTTTCGAGGACAATCCAGCTGCGCAAAGTTTGCTAGAAGAAGGGATCAAGGTCATTACAGGTGGCCATCCTTTGGAACTCTTGGATGAAGAGTTTGCCCTCATGGTGAAAAATCCAGGTATTCCATACAGCAATCCCATGATTGAAAAGGCTTTGGCCAAGGGAATTCCAGTCTTGACTGAGGTGGAATTGGCTTACTTGATTTCAGAAGCGCCAATTATCGGTATCACAGGTTCAAATGGAAAAACAACCACAACGACTATGATTGGAGAAGTTTTGACTGCTGCTGGCCAACATGGTCTCTTATCAGGAAATATCGGCTATCCAGCTAGTCAAGTGGCCCAAACTGCGTCAGACAAGGACACTCTTGTTATGGAACTTTCTTCTTTCCAACTAATGGGTGTTCAAGAATTCTATCCAGAGATTGCGGTTATTACCAACCTCATGCCAACTCATATCGATTATCATGGTTCTTTTGAGGAATATGTAGCAGCCAAGTGGAATATCCAGAACAAGATGACAACATCTGATTTCCTTGTCTTGAACTTTAACCAAGATTTGGCAAAAGAATTGGCTACTAAAACACAAGCTACCGTTGTACCATTTTCAACACTTGAAAAGGTTGATGGAGCCTATCTAGCAGATGGTCAACTTTTCTTCCGTGGGGAAGTAGTTATGGCCGCAAGTGAAATCGGTGTTCCAGGTAGCCACAATGTTGAAAATGCTCTTGCGACGATTGCTGTAGCCAAGCTTCGTGGTGTGGATAACAAAACCATCAAAGAAACTCTTTCAGCCTTTGGTGGTGTCAAACACCGTCTCCAATTTGTGGATGAAATCAAGGGTGTCAAATTCTATAATGATAGTAAATCAACCAATATCTTGGCTACCCAAAAAGCCTTGTCAGGATTTGACAACAGCAAGGTCATCTTGATTGCAGGTGGTTTGGACCGTGGTAATGAGTTTGACGAATTGGTTCCAGATATTACTGGACTCAAGAAGATGGTCATCCTGGGTCAGTCTGCAGAACGTGTTAAACGGGCAGCAGACAAGGCTGGTGTGGCATATGTGGATGCGACTGATATTGCAGATGCGACCCGCAAAGCCTATGAACTTGCGACTCAAGGAGATGTAGTCCTTCTCAGTCCTGCCAATGCCAGCTGGGATATGTATGCTAACTTTGAAGTACGTGGCGACCTCTTTATCGACACAGTAGCGGAGTTAAAGGAATAATATGAAAAAAATTGTCTTTACAGGTGGGGGGACGGTTGGACACGTTACCCTCAACCTTTTGTTGATGCCCAAGTTCATCGAAGATGGCTGGGAAGTCCACTATATCGGAGATAAACGTGGCATCGAACACCAAGAAATCCTTAAATCAGGTCTAGATGTAACCTTCCATTCCATTGCGACTGGCAAATTACGTCGTTATTTCTCTTGGCAAAATATGCTGGACGTCTTTAAAGTTGGCTGGGGAATTGTCCAATCTCTCTTTATCATGTTGCGACTTCGTCCACAGGCTCTTTTTTCAAAGGGAGGCTTTGTCTCAGTACCGCCAGTTATTGCTGCGCGTGTGTCAGGAGTACCTGTCTTTATTCACGAATCTGACCTGTCTATGGGCTTGGCCAATAAAATCGCTTATAAATTTGCGACGAAGATGTATTCAACCTTTGAACAAGCTTCAAGTTTGTCTAAGGTCGAGCATGTGGGAGCAGTGACCAAGGTTTCTGACCAAAATACTCCAGAACCAGATGAATTGGTGGATATCCAAACCCACTTTAATTCCAAATTGCCAACTGTATTGTTTGTCGGTGGTTCTGCAGGTGCTCGTGTCTTTAACCAATTGGTGACAGACCATAAGAAAGAGCTGACAGAGCGCTACAATATTATCAATCTAACTGGAGATTCTAGCCTGAATGAGTTGAGCCAAAATCTCTTTCGTGTTGACTATGTGACCAGTCTCTATCAACCCTTGATGGAATTGGCTGATATTGTTGTGACACGTGGTGGTGCCAATACGATTTTTGAGCTCTTGGCCATGGCAAAATTACATGTTATTGTGCCACTTGGTCGTGAAGCTAGTCGTGGAGACCAGATTGAAAATGCAGCCTACTTTGTCAAAAAAGGCTATGCAGAAGAGCTTCAAGAAAGCGATTTGACCTTGGACAGTTTAGAAGAGAAGCTTTCTCACTTACTAAGTCACAAGGAATACTACCAGACTAACATGAAGGCATCTAAGGAATTGAAATCTCTAGCAGATTTTTATCAATTGTTGAAAAAAGATTTATCATAAGGAAAGTAAATGTCAAAAGATAAGAAAAATGAGGGCAAAGAAATCCTCGAAGAATTTAAAGAGTTATCAGAATGGCAGAAACGAAACCAAGAATACCTAAAAAAGAAGGCTGAGGAAGAGGCGGCCCTAGCTGAGGAGAAGGAAAAGGAAAGACAAGCTCGAATGGCTTCAAAATCTGAAAAGTCAGATGCAACCGAGGAGCAAGAGAGTGAATCTGATCCAAAAGACTCAAAATCAGCTAAGGAAGATGCTAAAGAAAAAGTAGAAGAGTCAGAAGACGTCAAAAAAGAAGTACCCAAAGAAGAACCAAAATCCAAAGAGCCAAAGAAACAGAATAAACAGGATAAAAAAATAGAGAAAAAGCCTGTAAAGGAAAAACCGGTCAAACCGAAAATTCCAGGAGTTCATATCTGGCGGGCTATCTCGATTTTGTTTCTCAGTTTGCTTTTATTAGTTGCCTCTGCCTACTTGCTCAGCCCTTATGCGACCATGAAGGATATTCGTGTTGAGGGAACAGTGCAAACTACAGATGATGATATTCGACAGGCTTCAGGCATTCAGGATTCGGATTATACAATTAACCTTCTGCTAGATAAGGCAAAATATGAAGAGCAGATCAAGTCTAACTATTGGGTTGAATCAGCTCAGCTTGCCTATCAATTTCCAACTAAGTTTACTATTAAGGTTAAGGAATACGATATTGTTGCCTACTATGTTTCTGGTGAAAATCATTATCCTATTCTTTCCAGTGGTCAGCTTGAAACCAGTTCTGTGAGCTTGGTCAGTCTGCCAGAAACTTATATATCAGTTCTCTTTAATGACAGCGAACAAATCAAGACCTTTACGTCAGAACTTGCTCAAATTAGTCCAGAACTCAAGGCGGCTATCCAAAAGGTGGAACTAGCCCCAAGCAAGGTGACATCAGATCTAATTCGATTGACCATGAATGATTCGGACGAAGTTTTGGTTCCTCTATCTGAAATGAGTAAGAAACTGCCATATTACAGTAAGATTAAGCCACAATTGTCAGAACCGAGTGTGATTGACATGGAAGCTGGAATTTACAGCTATACTGTGGCGGATAAATTAATTATGGAGGCAGAGGAAAAAGCCAAACAAGAGGCCAAGGAAGCTGAGAAGAAACAGAAAGAGGAAGAGAGCAATCGAAACCAAACAAGTCAGCGTTCATCGCGTCGCTAGGTTTAGCTTTTCTCCTATAACTCTTTAGTTGCCATGTTTTTACTTGACAAGTGCTAGTAGAAATAATAGAATAGTAAAAAACCTTTAAAGCAGTCCAGAGAGGCAGCTAAGGTTAGACGGTGAAAGGGTGGAGACTACCCATTTTTCGTGGAACCTTGCTGTTGGCAGGTTCCTTTTTTCTTGGCTTCTGTTGCCCAGACTCTCTCACTAGTAAAGGTAAAAGGAGAAACCTATGCGAGAACATCGTCCAGTCATTGCTCTTGATTTTCCTAGTTTTGAGGCGGTCAAGGAATTTTTAGCTCTTTTTCCAGTAGAAGAAAGCCTTTATCTAAAGGTAGGGATGGAGCTTTATTACGCAACGGGGCCTGAGATTATTTCCTATTTAAAAAACTTGGGACATAGCGTCTTTCTTGATCTTAAACTTCATGACATTCCCAATACAGTCAAGTCAGCCATGAAGATCTTGTCTCAGCTTGGTGTAGACATGACCAATGTTCATGCGGCTGGTGGTGTAGAGATGATGAAGGCTGCGCGTGAAGGTCTTGGAAGTCAAGCCAAATTGATCGCTGTCACTCAGCTCACATCAACATCAGAAGCTCAGATGCAGGAGTTTCAAAATATCCAAACCAGCCTGCAAGAGTCTGTGATTCATTATGCTAAGAAGACAGCTGAAGCGGGATTAGATGGTGTTGTTTGCTCGGCTCAGGAAGTGCAAGTCATCAAGCAGGCTACCAATCCAGATTTTATCTGTCTGACACCGGGCATTCGTCCTGCAGGTGCTGCAGTAGGAGATCAAAAACGCGTCATGACGCCAGCGGATGCTTATCAAATCGGTAGTGACTATATCGTAGTGGGACGTCCCATTACCCAAGCTGAGGATCCTGTTGCAGCTTATCATGCCATCAAGGATGAATGGACACAGGACTAGAATTAAAGAAATAGATTAGAAAAACAAAAGGAGAAGACCATGACACTTGCTAAAGATATCGCTAGCCACCTCTTGAAAATTCAAGCCGTTTACCTCAAACCAGAGGAGCCTTTCACTTGGGCATCTGGTATCAAGTCACCCATTTACACTGATAATCGTGTGACACTAGCCTATCCAGAAACTCGTACCCTAATTGAAAATGGTTTTGTAGATGCTATCAAAGAAGCCTTTCCAGAGGTAGAAGTGATTGCAGGAACTGCAACAGCAGGGATTCCACACGGAGCTATTATTGCTGATAAGATGGACTTGCCTTTTGCCTACATCCGTAGCAAACCAAAAGACCACGGAGCAGGCAACCAAATCGAAGGCCGTGTAGCTCAAGGTCAAAAAATGGTAGTGGTTGAAGACCTGATTTCAACAGGTGGTTCTGTTCTTGAGGCCGTAGCAGCAGCTAAACGCGAAGGTGCAGATGTACTTGGTGTTGTAGCGATTTTCAGTTACCAATTGCCAAAAGCAGATAAGAACTTCTCAGATGCAGGTGTCAAACTTGTGACGCTTTCTAACTACAGTGAACTCATTCACCTAGCCCAAGAAGAAGGCTATATCACACCAGAAGGACTCGACCTTCTAAAACGCTTTAAAGAAGACCAAGAAAATTGGCAAAATTCTTAAAACATAGAAAATCAGGTAGTCGCTAGGATTACCTGATTTTGTTTTTAATACTAAAGTTGAGCGATAACTTCCTCAGTTGTCAAAACTTGGTTGGCAATGTAGCCGTAGTTTGTTAGTGCAGCTTGGTAGGCTTCTTCACCTGGAGCACCGACAGCATCGTTAACAACAATGACATTGTAGCCTAATTCTATGAGTTCACGCATGTGTGAATCCACGCAGAGATTAGCATTCATACCAGCCAAGATGACGGTGTCGATACCATTTTTGCGGAGTTGAAGGTTAAGGTCGTTGCTTTCTGGGCCAAAGATTTTATGTCCGTTGACAACAATAGTATCTTCATCCAAAAATGGTTTAATCTCTTCAATCATATCTGCTCCAGAGCCTTCTGGAATTGCTGAATACTGGCTATCACGCCAAAACATTTCGTTTTCAATCATCATCGTTTCACCAGCAGCTTTAAATTGCCACTTGTGATCGTGTGGATAGAAGTAGTGCGGTGAGATAAAACGCTTGTAGCCACGCTCTTTAGCAAGAGCTAAAAGCTTTGTCAGATTTTCAATAGTATTAACTTTTTCAAGAACATCTTTAGTTGCTCCGAATCCTTTACCAGTAGATTTTAAGAATTCAACTTGCGGGTCTGTGATAACAAATGCGACATTTTTCTGATTGAACATGAGGTTCCTCCTAATATGATTTGATTAACAGCCAATAGGAATTTAGACTGTTAGTTTGATGATTTTCCAAATGGTAGTTTTAGTTATATACTGACCGTTCGGTACAATTATAATAACATCTAAAATTGAATTTGTAAATTAATTTGCTCAGAACAAAAAATTTTAATGATAAAACAGTGGCAAAAGGAGGTGGTTTCAATTGTTTGGTCTCAGACTCTGAATCTGCTATAATAGGAAAAAAGAGAGGTGAGTAGATGAGCGTTAAAGAGCGTATTTTACAAAGTGCTGAGGAATTGATTTATCAGAAGGGTTATGTGGCCACCTCCATCAGTGACATCATGGAGGCAGCTGATGTTGGCAAGGGACAGCTTTATTATTATTTCAAATCTAAGAAGGAAATTGGTTTGACGGTCATTCAAGATATTTTAGCAAATTGGCGAAAAGAGCTTTTTGAAGATATTTTTGAAGCAGACAAGTCTGACAGTGACAAGTTTTCGGATATGATTGACTGGGTTTGTCAATTTCATGAAAGTCAGACGGTCTTTTATGGTTGCCCAATTGGTAATCTGATTGTGGAATTGTCCACAGAAGATGAGAACTTCCGCTGTCCTCTCAATGATTTTATGACCCAATGGACAGAGAAGTTAGCCAGCCTCTTGCAAGACCTGCATGCTGACTGGTCAGAAGAGCGGGCGCAGTTGCAGGCCCGTCAAGTCATCTCCAGTATTCAAGGCAGCATTGTCATTCTCAAAGTCAGCCAAGACATCCAAGTTTTAGAAAATAATATGACGGATTTGAAAAAGAATTATTGTTAATTTTTAGCCGAAGAATTAAAAGTATGTTAATTTATGGATTGTGGTTAAGAGGTAAGAATGACAACAGATATTAAAACTGAAATTGGTCATAGAGTAAGACAGGAACGTGAACGTCACAAATTGATGAGAGAAGAGGTCTGTGGACAGAAGCTGACTTAATAATCAAACAGCTGATGCGTACTGAGCTTGGGCAATCCTTGCCAACAATTACTAAGTTACAATATTTATCTAAGCGATTAGAAGTTCCGATAGATACTTTTCTTGAAAATAAAGAACTAGCTCTTCCTGAGGAAGAGTTGCTGAGTCTAGACTTGATTGAAAGAATATTAGACTTGATAAGAACAGGGACAGGTAGTTTCGCTGAAGATATTTTTGATGATTATTTTAAGCAAGTAACACTAAAGCAAGTTTACACATTCAATGATTTACTATTAATTGATTATTTTGCTATGCAATGTCAAGACTTGATTTATAGAAGAGAGCATTAGATGATTTTCGGATTAAGTTGTTGAAACAGCAATTAGTTAGTGATGAAATGTATAATGTAGAGCTACTATCAGTTCTTTGTGCCATAGCGGTTGTTTATGTTGTTCATAATGACTATAAACATATGATATCTCTAGTAAAAAGATGAATGAAATTTTATCAGTAACAACGTTGCAAGTCTATAAACCTGGAATTTCAGTATTTGAAGCTAAGTGCTATCTTTATTTTGAAAATGATAAAAATAAAGCAAAGGAACTTTATCACTCAGCAACTATACTAGCTGAACAATTTGATGATAAAGTATTAGAAAATGAAAAGATTATTTGAATTTCCATAACTTAAGAAAGTTCATCATTTTTAATTATCGCTGTAAAATGATTGAAAGTATGAAATTTCCAAACAAAATATTTGAAAAATTTTGAAAAAAGAGTTAGAATATTTTTTGTAATATACAAAGTAAACGCTTACTTATCAAGGAGGACATTTTATGTCATACAAAACAAGCAATGCAGAAGGTCATGTAGATTTCATCAATACCTATGATTTGGAGCCAATGGCGCAACAAGTTATTCCTAAAGCAGCATTTGGCTATATTGCTAGTGGGGCGGAAGATACTTTTACTTTGCGTGAGAATATCCGCGCCTTTAACCATAAACTCATCGTTCCGCATACTCTTTGTGATGTTGAAAATCCAAGTACAGAGATTGAATTTGCAGGTGAAAAATTGTCTTCACCAATCATTATGGCGCCTGTTGCAGCTCATAAATTAGCAAACGAACAGGGTGAAGTGGCTACTGCGCGTGGTGTGCATGAGTTTGGGTCCCTCTATACAACCAGTTCTTACTCTACTGTCGATCTTCCAGAAATTACAGAAGCCCTTCAAGGAACACCTCACTGGTTCCAATTTTACTTTAGTAAAGATGATGGAATTAACCGTCATATTATGGACCGTGTGAAGGCTGAAGGCTACAAAGCGATTGTCTTGACAGCAGATGCTACTGTAGGGGGCAATCGTGAGGTTGATAAACGTAATGGTTTTGTCTTCCCAGTTGGCATGCCGATTGTTGAAGAATACCTGCCAGAAGGTGCTGGAAAATCAATGGACTTTGTTTACAAATCAGCTAAACAACGCTTGTCTCCACGTGATGTAGAATTTATCGCTGAATATTCAGGACTTCCTGTTTATGTCAAGGGACCACAATGCCGTGAGGACGTTGAACGTTCGCTTGCTGCAGGGGCTTCTGGTATCTGGGTAACTAACCACGGTGGTCGCCAAATCGACGGTGGACCAGCTGCCTTCGACTCACTTCAAGAAGTAGCAGAAGCAGTTGACAAACGCGTACCAATCGTCTTTGACTCAGGTATTCGTCGTGGTCAACACGTCTTTAAAGCCTTGGCTTCAGGAGCAGACTTGGTAGCTATTGGTCGCCCTGTTATCTATGGCTTGGCTCTCGGTGGTAGTGTCGGTGTGCGTCAAGTCTTTGAGCATTTGAATGCGGAATTGAAGACAGTTATGCAGTTGTCTGGAACTCAGACTATTGAAGATGTTAAACACTTTAAACTTCGTCATAACCCATACAACCCAACCTTCCCAGTTGACCCACGCGACTTAAAATTGTATTGATAAAACAGCTTGCCTCCACTTGATGTGGAGGTTTTTCTTCGTCTATAGGAAGAATAAATCACCATTGAAATCTATATAAATATATTTTCTAATCAAATATCTTGCTAGGGCTTTCATTTTTTGCTATACTGGTGCAGTAATTAAATAATAAAGACATTTGGGGTGCTTTAGGCTGAGATGATACCCATTGAACCTGATACAGTTAAGACTGGCGAAGGGAAATGTGAACAGTTTTTTTCGTATGTCGAAATGAACGATCTAATCTTGTAAGCTAAACTCTAATTCTTGATTGTAATTGGAGTTTTTTTGTTTATATAAGCTGGATGAAGGTGATACAAAGTATTTAGGTAGCTCTTCTTGAACGCCCTTGATTTTCTTTAAAAAGGTCAAGTAAAACTAGGATTTTCTTGATGTTTTGTTGATTACGTACGAGTAAAGAGAGGAAAAGTAAATATGGAAACACAAGACTATGCATTTCAGCCAGGTTTGACTGTTGGAGAATTATTAAAAAGCAGTCAGAAGGATTGGCAGGATGCAATCAATCATCGTTTTGTTCAGGAACTTTTTGAGGGTGTAATTGAGAATAAGGTCTTAAAAGACTATCTAATTCAAGATTATCACTTCTTTGATGCCTTCTTATCCATGCTGGGTGCTTGCGTAGCCCACGCAGACCAGCTTGAATCCAAGCTTCGTTTTGCCAAGCAACTAGGCTTTCTTGAAGCAGATGAAGACGGTTATTTCCAGAAGGCTTTCAAAGAGTTAAAAGTATCTGAGAATGACTATCTGGAAGTGACCTTGCATCCTGTAACAAAAGCCTTTCAGGATTTAATGTATTCTGCTGTGTCATCATCAGATTATGCCCATCTTTTGGTCATGCTGGTCATTGCAGAAGGTCTCTATTTAGACTGGGGTTCTAAAGATTTGGCTCTACCTGAAGCCTATATTCATTCGGAATGGATCAATCTCCACAGAGGTCCTTTCTTTGCAGAGTGGGTTCAATTTCTGGTTGACGAACTCAATCGTGTTGGGAAAGGTCTAGAAGATTTGACAGAACTTCAGCAACGCTGGAACCAAGCAGTTGCTTTAGAATTAGCTTTTTTTGATATTGGTTATGACGCCTAGAGAAGGTTTAGGATATTTACAAATTTGATGAGGTAAATCATTCAATGTAACTGAAAAAAATTTCTTAACGAAAGATAGAGATCAATCGAAATCAGTAAATCGTATAAAGTGAAAAGGAAGGATTTCAATATGACAAGTTTAAAATTATTAAAAGAAAAAGCACCTTTGGTCATTTGCATAACCAATGATGTAGTAAAAAATTTCACAGCAAATGGATTAGTAGCACTGGGTGCATCACCAGCCATGAGTGAGTTTCCTGCTGATTTAGAGGATTTATTAAAGTATGCTGGTGGTTTATTAATAAACATAGGAACATTGACAGATGAAAATTGGAAATTATACCAAGCTGCTTTGAAAATTGCAGAGAAATATAATGTCCCAGCAGTTCTAGATCCTGTAGCCTGTGGAGCAGGAGAATATAGAAAAAAAGTAGCAGATGATCTAATCAACAATTATAAACTAGCAGCGATAAGGGGAAATGCTGGCGAGATTGCCTCTTTAGTGGGAATAAATGTGGCATCTAAAGGAGTAGATAGTGCAGGCGTAGATAATATTGACGAAATTGCTCTAGCAGCAAATGAGAAGTTCAATATTCCAATAGTAGTAACAGGTGAAGTGGATGCTATTGCGGTAAATGGAGAAGTGGTAACGATTCATAATGGTAGTGCCATGATGCCAAAAGTTATTGGAACTGGATGTTTATTAGGGGCAGTGGTAGCAAGCTTTATCGGACTAGAAAAAGGTCAAGAATTGAAATCATTAGAAACAGCAATGTTGGTTTACAATATCGCTGGAGAAATGGCAGAAAAACGTCCAAATGGAGATCTTCCTGGAACATTTAAAGTTGAATTTTTAAATGCCTTATACGAGATTACAGATGAAGATGTAAAGAAATTCAAAAGAGTGAAGTAAGATGTTTCAAAAAGAATTACTAAAACTATATTTTATTTGTGGAACGACTACTTGCCAGGGAAAAGATCTATATAGAGTCGTTGAGGAATCCTTAAAAGGTGGTATAACCTTATTTCAATTCCGTGAAAAAGGTGAGGGGGCCCTGGAAGGTAAAGAAAAAGTCGAATTAGCAATTAAACTACAGGATCTTTGTAAAAAATACAATGTTCCGTTTGTTGTTAATGATGATATTGATTTGGCGATGGAAATTGACGCTGATGGCGTACATGTAGGACAAGATGACCTTGGAGTTGATGAAATTAGAAAATTGATGCCAGATAAAATAATTGGTCTTTCTATAAAAAACGAGGAAGAATTTCAACAATCAAAAGTTGAATATGTAGATTATGTCGGTGTTGGTCCTGTATTTGATACCCAGTCAAAGGATGATGCTGGTGGTGCTATAGGTTATGAAGGTCTTAAATTGATGCGGACACTATTGCCACAAATGCCCTTAGTTGCAATTGGTGGGATACAGACGAAACATATTAAAGACATTATGAAGACCAATGTTGACGGTGTTTCAATCATTTCAGCAATATCGTATGCAAAAAATATAGAAAAAACTGTTCGAGAAATGAGTGAACAATTTTAACTTTTTTATTCTTGTATTTTAAGTCAATAGGATTCTCTCACTCGATAAGTTGGGTTGTTATCCTTCATAAGTGAATAGGCTGTTTATATGGTTTACTTAGTGATTTTACTACAATAGATTGGCCTAGCTTATTTCTCAGTTCAATTTCTTGAACTGGAAAAAATCGTTTGTTATAATATTTATATAATTAAATAATAAAGACATTTGGGGTGCTTTAGGCTGAGATGATACCCATTGAACCTGATACAGTTAAGACTGGCGAAGGGAAATGTGAAAAGGTTTTGTATTTATAGAAACTAACCATCTAATCTTGTAAGCTGAACTCTAATTCCTATATGTAATTAGAGTTTTTTCTTTTACGAAACTGGATGAAGATGATACAAAGCATTTAGGTAGCTCACATTGAATGCCTCACTTTTCTTTAAAAAAGGAGTTTTTTTATGTTGAAAAAATGGCAGTTAAAAGATGTTATTTTACTTGCTTTCTTGTCTATCTTTTTTGGTGGCGTTTTTGTAGGATCCGGCTATCTGTTTGATATCCTCACTCTGATTTTAGCCCCTCTTGGCTTGCAGGCCTTTGCCAATGAAATCCTCTTTGGTCTCTGGTGTATGGCTGCACCCATTGCTGCCATCTTTGTTCCAAGAGTGGGAAGCGCAACGATTGGTGAAGTGCTAGCTGCGCTTGCTGAAGTCCTTTATGGTAGCCAATTCGGTCTAGGTGCTCTTTTGTCTGGCTTGGTTCAAGGTTTGGGAAGTGAACTTGGTTTTATCGTAACCAAGAATCGCTATGAAAGTTGGCTCTCTCTAACTGCCAATAGTATTGGGATTACGCTTGTTAGCTTTGTCTATGAATACATTAAGTTAGGTTACTATGCCTTCTCCCTTCCTTTTGTCCTTTCCTTGCTTGTAGTACGTTTTATTTCCGTCTTTTTCTTCTGTACCATCTTGGTTCGTGCCATTGTCAAACTCTATCATCAGTTTGCAGCTGGAGGCAAGGCATAGATGGGGCTGGAACTACGAGCGATTCAGTCACCAATCTTCCCTGAGCCGCTTGATTTTACTTTTCATGCGCAAGCCTTTACCTTGTTAGTTGGGAGCAGTGGTTCAGGAAAATCCAGCCTCTTTCAAATGATTGCCCAAGTCAGTTCTCTTCCCTATAGCGGTCAAGTCCTGATAAATGGGAGCGAGGTCAGTCAGCTTTCTATCATCGAACGTGTCCAGACGGTTGGTATTCTCTTTCAAAATCCCAATCATCAATTTACCATGGAGAACTTGTTTGAGGAGCTGATTTTTACCTTGGAAAATATTGGGCATCCCGTTCAGGAAATTGATTCTAAAATAGCAGATGTGGTTCGACAATGTCGCTGCGAGAAGATCTTGCACCGTCCCATCCATCACTTATCAGGTGGGGAAAAGCAAAAGGCTGCTTTGGCTGTTCTCTTTGCTATGAATCCTAGGGTCTATCTCTTGGATGAGCCCTTCGCTTCCATTGACCGCAAGAGTAGGATAGAGATATTGGAGATTCTAAAAGAGTTGGCCTCTAATGGGAAGACAGTTATTTTGTGCGACCATGATTTATCTGACTATGAAGCCTATATCGACCATATGGTGGAGCTAAGAGACGGACAACTAACGAAAATAAATCAAATCCCTGCCTCTGAAATGACACAGGCTGTTTCAAAGGAGATTGCTTCTAGCCCAGAACTATTCCATATGGATCGAACAACTTGTGAGCTGGATAAGCATCCCCTCTTTTCAATTGCGGATTTCACATTTTACCAAGGGATTTCCTGTATCTTGGGTGATAATGGTGTCGGGAAATCAACCCTCTTTCGATCTATTCTTCAATTTCAAAAGTATAAGGGGCGCATTACCTGGAAGGGGACAGTCCTGAAAAAGAAAAAGAGTTTGTATCGTGACCTGACGGGTGTTGTTCAGGAAGCTGAGAAGCAGTTTATCAGAGTCAGTCTGCGAGAGGAACTGCAATTAGATAGTCCAGACTCTGAAAGAAATCAGCGGATTCTCCAAGCTTTACAATATTTTGATCTGGAGCAGGCATTTGATAAGAGTCCCTATCAATTAAGTGGTGGCCAGCAAAAGATTCTTCAGCTCTTGACCATCTTGACCAGCAAGGCGTCTGTGATTTTGCTAGATGAACCATTTGCTGGTTTGGATGATATAGCTTGTAACTATTTTTGTCAGTGGATTGTGGAGGAGAGAAATCAGGGAAGAAGTTTTCTGATCATTAGCCATCGCTTAGATCCCTTGATCTCTGTGGTTGATTATTGGATTGAGATGACTAGTCAGGGTCTCAGTCATGTGAAAGCAGTGACAATTACCAAACCACTCACATCTCAGAGTAGTAATACCCAAGGGGAGGTGAGATAGTATGGTCAAAGTAGCAACCCAGACACCGATTATCAGTCTCTTCTTGCTGATTTTATCCTTGGAAACATCTTTCATTCCTTCGATTGCTCTTAATCTCTCGGTAGTCGCATTTTGCATTCTCTTTATGCTCTATTACCGGCGATTTAAAGTATTGGCTTGGATGATTCTGCTCGCCATTTTGCCATCCTTGGCCAACTACTGGGCAGTTCAGTTACATGGGGATGCTTCGCAGGCAGTCATGCTTGGAACGAGGGCCTTTGTGACCGTTTGTATTGGTCTTGTCTTTGTTTCCTCTATTTCCCTAAAAGAGCTTCTCTTGTACTTGGCTCAAAAGGGGTTATCACGCTCTTGGGCCTATGCCTTGATTGTGGTATTCAATTCCTTCCCCCTTATCCAGCAAGAAATCAAGTCCCTCAAGGAAGCTTGCTTATTACGCGGTCAAGAACTACATTTTTGGTCGCCCTTGATTTACAGCAAGGTTCTGATGACAGTCTTTAGGTGGCGCCATCTTTACCTGAGAGCCCTATCGGCGCATGGATATGACGAACATGCACAGGCGGAGAATCGCTATCGGACTTTTTATATTCCTCAAAGGACACTATTCATCTACCTGCTTTTCTTTTTATTGCTTCAAACCAGTCTATTTTTATAAAGGAGTTATTATGGAATTTACAGATATTGCGATGGAATTATCCAAGGAAGCTTGGCAGACTTCCTTTCATCACCCCTTTGTTTTACAGTTGCAAGAGGGAAATTTAGACCTGTCCATCTTTCGCTATTACTTGATTCAGGATGCCTACTATTTGAAGGCCTTCTCAGAAGCCTATCACCTCTTGGCTGATAAGACTTCAAATCAAGAGATGAAAAGACTCTTGAAACAAAATGCGCAGAGTCTAGTGGAGGGTGAGTTATTTATCCGCCAACAATTTTTCAAGGAATTGGAAATCAGCGACCAGGAAATGGAGCAACATCCAATCGCTCCAACCTGCTATCATTATATCTCTCACATTTATCGGCAATTTGCAGAGCCAAACTTGGGTATTGCCTTTGCAAGCTTGCTGCCTTGTCCTTGGCTATATCATGATATAGGCAAATCACTTAATCTTAAACCATCACCAAATCCTCTCTATCAACAATGGATTGAAACGTATATTACGGATGAATTGGAGCAGCAGATCAGAGAGGAAGAGGCTCTGGTCAATCAACTCTATCGAGAAAGTGACGAGACAGACAAGAAAAAAATGCTAGATGCCTTCCACATCAGTGTTCATATGGAAGCTAAGTTTTGGGAAATGGCCTACCAACACCAGACATGGAAGAGCGATTTACAGTCTTTAGAAACAGGAGAAGAATAGAAACATGAGAAAGCACCAATTACAAGTTCACAAATTAACCATTTTATCCATGATGATTGCCCTTGATGTAGTCCTTACGCCTATCTTTCGGATTGAGGGAATGGCACCGATGTCCAGTGTAGTCAATATTCTAGCTGGAATCATGATGGGACCTGTTTATGCCTTGGCTATGGCTACAGTGACAGCCTTTATCCGTATGACGACTCAAGGGATTCCGCCTTTAGCTCTCACAGGAGCGACTTTTGGAGCCCTTCTAGCAGGTCTCTTTTATAAGTATGGTAGAAAATTTTACTTTTCTGCTTTGGGAGAAATTTTGGGAACAGGTATTATTGGTTCTATTGTTTCCTATCCTGTTATGGTACTCTTTACAGGATCGGCCGCTAAGCTTAGTTGGTTTATCTACACTCCTCGATTTTTCGGTGCAACCTTGATTGGTACAGCGATTTCCTTTATTGCCTTTCGATTTTTAATCAAGCAGGAATTCTTTAAAAAAGTTCAGGGATATTTCTTTGATGAAAGGATAGACTGATGCAGGCATTTACAAATCCTTTTCCTCTGGCAACGACTTCCCTCATTCACTGTATTACCAATGAGATTTCTTGTGAGATGCTAGCAAATGGGATTTTGGCTCTGGGATGTAAACCAGTTATGGCAGATGATCCCCGTGAGGTTCTTGATTTTACTAAGCAAAGCCAGGCACTCTTCATCAATTTGGGGCATTTGTCAGCTGAGAAGGAAAAAGCAATCCGTATGGCAGCTTCTTATGCAGATCAAGTTTGTCTTCCAATGGTAGTAGATGCAGTTGGCGTAACAGTTTCATCCATTCGTAAGAGCTTAGTTAAAGACCTTTTAGACTATAGACCTACGGTACTTAAAGGAAATATGTCGGAAATCCGAAGTCTTGTTGGCTTAAAACACCACGGCGTTGGGGTAGATGCGAGTGCTAAAGATCAAGAAACTGAGGATTTGCTTCAAGTCTTGAAAGACTGGTGTCAGATCTATCCAGGTATGTCATTCTTAGTCACAGGCCCTAAGGACCTCATCGTTTCGAAGAATCAGGTCGCTGTACTGGGAAATGGCTGTGCTGAATTAGACTGGATAACAGGGACAGGAGACTTGGTTGGAGCTTTAACAGCTGTTTTTCTCAGCCAAGGAAAGACTGGCTTTGAAGCTTCTTTCCTAGCGGTTTCTTATCTCAATATCTCCGCTGAGAGAATAGTTGTTCAAGGAATGGGATTGGAAGATTTTCGTTACCAAGTACTCAATCAGCTTTCACTCCTCAAAAGAGATGAAAACTGGCTAGATGCTATCAAAGGAGAGGTTTATGAATAGAGAAGCACTTAGACTATATCTGGTAACCAATCGCTACCAAGATTCCTTGCAAAGTTTTCTTGAAAAGATTGAGACGGCTTGCCGCTCAGGGGTTACCATAGTCCAATTACGAGAAAAAAATCTCACAACCAATCAATATTATCAACTGGCAAAACAAGTCAAGGAAATAACAGATGCCTATCAGGTACCCTTGATAATCGATGATCGTTTGGATGTTTGTCTTGCGGTTGATGCTGCTGGTCTGCATATTGGAGACGATGAACTACCAGTTTCGGTTGCCCGCAAAGTCCTAGGTCCTGAAAAAATCCTCGGTGTCACAGCTAAAACTGTAAAAAGAGCCCTCGAGGCAGAAGAAGGAGGTGCGGATTACTTGGGGACAGGAGCCATTTTCCCGACTACGACCAAGGAAAATGCACCCATCACTCTGATTTCAACCTTGAAGACAATTTGCCAAAGGGTTGCCATTCCAGTAGTTGCCATTGGCGGCTTGACATCAGAGAACATTGACCAACTTATCGGCACGGGCATAGCTGGTGTAGCTGTAGTGCGTGATTTGATGCAGGCAGAAGATATAGAGACAAAAACGCAAGCCTTTTTGACAAAGTTGGATGACATTATTTTCTAATTAATACTCAATGAAAATCAAAGAGCAAACTAGGAAGCTAGTCGCAGGTTGCTCAAAGCACAGCTTTGAGGTTGCAGATAAAGCTGACGTCGTTTGAAGAGATTTTCGAAGAGTATAAAAACTCTCTAATTCCCTTAAAGTAGGAACTAGAGAGTTTTTTTAATCTTTAAAGCTTGTATGGTTAACTGGGCCAGAACCATGACCGAGTTGAGGGGCGTCTTGGATGGCTTTCGTGATAAAGGCCTTGGCTCTATCGACTGCTTGATAGAGGGTTTTCCCCTTGGCTAGTTCAGCAGTAATCACTGCAGCAAAGGTACATCCAGTACCATGTGTATGACAGGTTTGAATTCGTGGACTTTCCCAGACAAATTGGTCCTCCTTGGTAAAGAGGAAATCCTTGGCACCGCCTTCGAGATGGCCTCCTTTGATGACAACAGACTGAGGACCAAATTCTTTTAAAATCAGGCGACCGGCACGCTGCATGTCTTCAGGATCATGGATTGAAAAACCAACAATCTCTTCTGCCTCAGGAAGATTGGGTGTAATAATAGTTGCAAGGGGAAGTAGATTTGTTTTTAGGTAGTCTCTGGCACTGGTATCAATCAGGGTGTCTCCGCTTGTTGCGACCATAACAGGGTCAAGGACGTAGGGACAATCCAGCTTTTTAAGATAGGGCTGGATGATCTCCATGATCTCAGTAGTTGCCAACATCCCTGTTTTTACAGCCTGAGGTGGAATATCAGAAAAGACACTCTCCAATTGGGCTTTCAACATTTGAGGAGAAACGTGCTCGATTAATTGAACACCTCTGGTATTTTGAGCGACAAGACTGGTCACAACGGCCATTCCATAGACATCTCTAGCTTGGAACGACTTTAAGTCAGCCATAATGCCAGCACCACCACTAGGGTCAGTCCCTGCAATGGTCAAAGCAACGGGTAAATAAGTCATCTAAAACCTCCCAACCAACTGAAGTTTGTATTCTTAAGAACAAGCTAGTCTGTTTTAGAAAGGCAATAGAAGACTGCTAGTCCCCATTATCATTTCCACTTCCATCAGCTAGCATTACCTAGATTGAGTCAAAGGGTCTAACAGTCGTTAATCTCAGCTTTACGCACCCCTAGTGGTTGTTTTCTTTTTTCTTTAGTATAGCATATTTTCATAGTTTATATAGTAAGATTTGACTGCAAATCCTTTATCATAGGGTTAAAATTCAATTTTTCAAAGAAAAGATTAATTTCATAGTTGACAAATGTAGATTTTAAGAGTATACTGATAATTGTAATTGACAAATGTAGATTTTGGAGGTGTGATTATGCAGATTTCAGATGCAGAATGGCAGGTCATGAAGATTATTTGGATGCAAGGAGAGCAGACTAGTTCAGATTTGATTAGGGTTCTGGCGGAGCGGTTCGACTGGTCCAAGTCGACCATTCAAACTCTTTTGGCTCGTTTGGTTGAGAAAGAGTGCCTGACGAGGAAAAAAGAAGGCAAGTCCTTTGTCTATTCAGCCCTTTTAACTTTGGATCAAAGTCGAGACTTGCTTGTTCAAGATATCAAAGATAAAGTTTGTTCCCGTAGGATTAAGAACTTGTTGGCTGATTTGATTGCTGAATGTGATTTTACTCAGGCTGACTTGGAAGACTTGGAAGCTGTGATTTCTGAGAAGAAATCAAGCGCTGTAACAGAAGTAAAATGTAATTGTATGTAAAGGAGACGTCATGTTGAATATTATTGTAACCATTATTTGTATTGCCCTTATCGCGTTTATCTTGTTTTGGTTTTTCAAAAAGCCTGAAAAATCTGGACAAAAGGCCCAGCAAAAAAACGGCTACCAAGAGATTCGAGTGGAGGTCATGGGGGGCTATACGCCTGAGTTGATTATCCTCAAGAAATCAGTGCCAGCCCACATTGTCTTTGACCGCAAAGATCCTTCACCATGTTTGGATCAGATCGTATTTCCAGACTTTGGTGTACATGCGGATCTGCCAATGGGGGAAGAGTATGTAGTGGAAATCACGCCTGAGCAGGCTGGAGAGTATGGTTTCTCTTGTGGCATGAATATGATGCACGGTAAGATGATTGTAGAATAGGAGAATGATATGACTGAAATTGTAAAAGCAAGTCTTGAAAATGGTGTTCAAAAAATCCGTATCACGGCAGACAAAGGCTACCATCCAGCCCACATTCAACTGCAAAAAGGAGTTCCTGCTGAGATCACCTTTCACCGTTTGACACCTTCAAACTGTTATAAGGAAATTCTGTTTGAAGAAGAAGGCCTCTTGGAACCAATCGGCGTGGATGAAGAGAAGACAATTCGTTTTACCCCTCAAGAATTAGGTCAACATGAATTTTCTTGTGGTATGAAGATGCAAAAGGGAAGTTATACAGTTGTTGAGAAGACTCGAAAATCTCTATCACTTTTACAGCGTTTTTGGATTACTAGTATCTTTACTGTGCCTCTTGTAATCCTCATGATTGGGATGTCGACAGGAGGAATTAGTCACCAAGTCATGCGTTGGGGAACCTTTTTAGCCACAACACCGATTATGCTAGTAGCAGGTGGTCCTTATATCCAAAGTGCTTGGGCTAGTTTTAAAAAGCACAATGCCAACATGGATACCTTGGTTGCTCTGGGAACCCTAGTGGCCTATTTCTATAGCTTAGTTGCCCTCTTCGCTGGTCTCCCCGTTTACTTTGAAAGTGCTGCCTTTATCTTCTTCTTCGTTCTTATGGGAGCCGTTTTTGAGGAGAAAATGCGGAAAAATACTTCCCAAGCTGTGGAGAAATTACTTGACTTGCAGGCTAAAACTGCAGAAGTCTTGCGTGAGGATAACTATGTTCAAGTCCCTTTGGAGCAAGTCAAGGTAGGTGACCTGATTCGAGTGCGTCCCGGTGAAAAGATTGCGGTTGATGGTGTCGTAGTAGAAGGTATCTCTAGTATTGATGAGTCTATGGTGACAGGTGAGAGTCTGCCTGTGGACAAGACAGTTGGAGATACCGTCATTGGTTCAACCATCAATAATAGTGGAACACTTGTTTTTAGAGCAGAAAAAGTTGGTTCAGAGACTGTTTTGGCTCAGATTGTGGATTTTGTGAAGAAAGCTCAAACCAGTCGTGCGCCGATTCAGGACTTGACGGATAAGATTTCAGGAATTTTTGTCCCAGCAGTTGTCATTTTAGGGATTGTGACCTTTTGGGTTTGGTTCGTCTTGCTCAGGGATAGTGTGGTCGTGCTTGGAGCTAGCTTTGTGTCCTCTCTTCTCTACGGAGTGGCGGTTTTGATTATCGCCTGCCCTTGTGCATTGGGACTTGCAACACCGACAGCCCTTATGGTGGGGACAGGTCGCAGTGCCAAGATGGGAGTTCTCCTCAAAAATGGAACGGTTCTACAGGAAATCCAGAAAGTTCAAACTATCGTCTTTGATAAGACCGGGACTTTGACTGAAGGGAAACCTGTGGTCACAGATATCATTGGAGACGAAGTAGAAGTGCTTGGATTGGCAGCTTCCTTGGAAGAAGCTTCTCAACACCCACTGGCTGAAGCCGTTGTGAAACGAGCGAGTGAAGCTGGACTTGAGTTTCAAACTGTTGAAAATTTCCAAGCCTTGCACGGGAAAGGTGTCTCAGGGCAAATCAATGGAAAACAAGTTTTGCTTGGAAATGCTAAAATGCTGGATGGCATGGATATTTCTAGAACTTATCAAGAAAAACTAGAAGAACTAGAAAAAGAAGCTAAGACAGTTGTTTTCTTGGCTGTTGAGAATGAAATCAAAGGCTTGCTTGCTCTGCAAGATATTCCTAAGGAAAATGCTAAGCTTGCCATCAGTCAGTTGAAAAAACGAGGTCTTAAAACAGTCATGCTGACAGGAGATAATGCTGGTGTGGCGCGTGCCATTGCCGATCAGATCGGAATCGAAGAGGTCATTGCAGGTGTCTTGCCAGAGGAAAAAGCTCATGAAATCCATAAACTACAAGCGTCTGGCAAAGTAGCCTTTGTTGGGGATGGTATCAATGACGCTCCTGCCCTTAGTGTAGCAGATGTGGGGATTGCTATGGGAGCTGGAACAGATATTGCCATCGAGTCAGCAGATTTGGTGTTGACAACTAATAACCTCCTAGGAGTGGTTCGTGCTTTTGACATGAGTAAGAAAACCTTTAATCGAATTCTGCTCAACCTTTTCTGGGCCTTTATCTACAATGTCGCCGGAATTCCGATTGCAGCAGGAGTCTTTTCAGGTGTTGGACTGGCTCTCAACCCAGAACTGGCAGGTCTAGCCATGGCCTTTAGTTCTGTATCCGTTCTGACCAGTTCACTCTTACTAAACTTTAGTAAAATAGACTAAAAGCGGGCTTGCTCGCTTTTTATACTCTTCAAAAATCTCTTCCAACCACGTCAGCTTTGTCTGCAACCTCAAAGCTGTGCTTTGAGCAACCTGTGGCGAGCTTCCTAGTTTGCTCTGTGATTTTCATTGAGTATTATAAAACAGAAGCTAAAAACGTTTTCAAACTGTACTGTAATAGAGAATAAAAACTTCTGAGCAGATTCTTAGTAAAGTCAAAATAAATGTGATAAATTAGTATTGTAAAAATTTACTGAAACGTTTTCAAAAACTATATGAAACCTTTTTTAGTAGATTTAAAAATATTTGAAGGAGAGTTATCATTATGACTCAAGGGAAAATTACTGCATCTGCAGCAATGCTTAATGTATTGAAAACATGGGGCGTAGACACAATCTACGGTATCCCATCAGGAACACTCAGCTCATTGATGGATGCTTTGGCTGAAGACAAAGATATCCGCTTCTTGCAAGTTCGTCACGAAGAAACAGGTGCTCTTGCAGCGGTTATGCAAGCTAAATTCGGCGGCTCAATCGGGGTTGCAGTTGGTTCAGGTGGTCCAGGTGCGACTCACTTGATTAACGGTGTTTACGATGCAGCTATGGATAACACTCCATTCCTAGCAATCCTTGGATCACGTCCAGTTAACGAACTCAACATGGATGCTTTCCAAGAATTGAACCAAAACCCAATGTACAACGGTATCGCTGTATATAACAAACGTGTAGCTTACGCTGAGCAATTGCCAAAAGTAATTGACGAAGCTTGCCGTGCTGCAGTTTCTAAAAAAGGTCCAGCTGTTGTTGAAATCCCAGTAAACTTCGGTTTCCAAGAAATCGACGAAAACTCTTACTATGGATCTGGTTCATACGAACGTTCATTTATCGCTCCTGCTTTGAACGAAGTTGAAATCGACAAAGCTGTTGAAATCTTGAACAATGCTGAACGTCCAGTTATCTATGCTGGTTACGGTGGTGTTAAAGCTGGTGAAGTGATTACTGAATTGTCACGTAAAATCAAAGCACCAATCATTACAACTGGTAAAAACTTTGAAGCTTTCGAATGGAACTATGAAGGTTTGACAGGTTCTGCTTACCGTGTTGGTTGGAAACCAGCCAACGAAGTGGTCTTTGAAGCAGACACAGTTCTTTTCCTTGGTTCAAACTTCCCATTTGCTGAAGTTTACGAAGCATTCAAGAACACTGAAAAATTTATCCAAGTGGATATCGACCCTTACAAACTTGGTAAACGTCATGCCCTAGACGCTTCAATCCTTGGTGACGCAGGTCAAGCAGCTAAAGCTATCCTTGACAAAGTAAACCCAGTTGAATCAACTCCATGGTGGCGTGCAAACGTTAAGAATAACCAAAACTGGCGTGATTACATGAACAAACTCGAAGGTAAAACTGAGGGTGAATTGCAATTGTATCAAGTTTACAATGCAATCAACAAACATGCTGATCAAGACGCTATCTATTCAATCGACGTAGGTGACACTACTCAAACATCTACTCGTCACCTTCACATGACACCTAAGAACATGTGGCGTACATCTCCACTCTTTGCGACAATGGGTATTGCCCTTCCTGGTGGTATCGCTGCTAAGAAAGACAATCCAGATCGCCAAGTATGGAACATCATGGGTGACGGTGCATTCAACATGTGCTACCCAGACGTTATCACAAACGTTCAATACGACCTTCCAGTTATCAACGTTGTCTTCTCAAATGGTAAATATGCCTTCATCAAGGACAAATACGAAGACACAAACAAACACTTGTTTGGTTGTGACTTCCCTAATGCTGACTATGCGAAAATCGCTGAAGCTCAAGGTGCTGTAGGATTTACAGTTGACCGTATCGAAGACATCGATGCAGTTGTTGCAGAAGCTGTTAAACTCAACAAAGAAGGTAAAACTGTTGTGATCGATGCTCGCATCACTCCACACCGTCCACTTCCAGTAGAAGTACTTGAATTGGATCCAAAACTTCACTCAGAAGAAGCAATCAAAGACTTCAAGGAAAAATACGAAGCAGAAGAACTCGTACCATTCCGCCTCTTCTTGGAAGAAGAAGGTTTGCAATCACGCGCAATTAAATAATTCCTCTCGTCGAAAATCAAATTTAAACTGTGTTATCTTCACCTTGCCGTACTTCAGTACTGCCTGCGGTTCGATGCCTTGTTTATTCTTTGATTTTCTTAGAGCGAAACTTAAAAAGATCGGAGCAATCCGGTCTTTTTATGGAGGATAGTAAATGAATTTAAATCAATTAGATATTATCGTTTCCGATGTTCCACAAGTCTGTGCTGACTTGGAGCGTATTTTGGATAAAAAATCCGATTATGTTGATGACAGTTTTGCTCAGTTTACGATTGGCAGTCACTGTCTGATGTTGTCCCAAAATCATTTGATTCCTTTGGAAGATTTTCAGTCAGGAATCATTCTTCATATCGAGGTTGAGGATGTAGACCAGAATTACCAACGGTTGAAAGAACTTGGTATCCAGGTTTTAAACGGACCAACTGTAACCGATTGGGGAACAGAGTCCTTATTAGTTAAAGGGCCTGCTGGTCTAGTGATTGATTTTTATCGTATGAAGTAGGTAATTCTATTATCAAATTTTTTATCTAAACATTCTTGGAGTGAAACTTAAAAAGATCGGAGCAATTCGATCTTTTTTGTATTTATGCGACTTTCAGTCCGTCTCGCTCCGTTAGGTGCGAGACAAAAAACCACCCGTTTTCACGGGTGGTTATGATTTCTACACTTATTGTTTGGCTTCCTGTTTTAATTGTTGCACCTGTTCCTCGTACTGGACAAGCTCCCTGTCTTTTATATTGATAGTCGCTTCTGCTTCAGCAATGCGGCTTCTCAGATCTTGAGTCTTGTTATGGTGATAGCTAATACCAATAGCACTACCAGCAATGATCCCGATTACTAGACAAGTAAAAATCACCAAAATCAAGGGAGCAGATAGTTGTGTAAAGACAAGACTGACAGTTACTGTTTGACGATTGAGTAGACCAAATGAGATCACAATGACTAATAAGCTCAAACCGCCAATTAGATAAGCCTTATCTTTCAGTGACAATTCATTAAATTTTTTTAGCATAAGTTCCTTTTCTCCTGACTATGTTGATAGAAAACTACACACCATTTAGGTATTAACAAAATTCATTTTACTAGAAAATTTCGATACTGTCAATAATTTCTAACGGCTTATTTACCATCAATCAATCGATTCATTGAAAAGGAGTATTCATTTTCTAATATTTGATTGAGTAAACAGAACGGAGCAATTCGGTCTTTTTTCTGTTCCCTCTTTCTTATAACAAGATTGTGATAGTTTATATCTTTATAACAAAAGTTTTAAAGACTTGATTGTTTTGAAAGAATATTTTAAAATAAGATTCAGTAAAAATGAAAGAGGTTTTGAAAATGTCTGAAAAACAAATGAAAATTTTAGGTTGGGTAGCGACCTTTATGTCTGTTATGATGTATGTGTCTTACTTCCCACAAATCATGAACAATCTGGCTGGTCAAAAAGGAAATTTCATCCAGCCCTTGGTTGCTGCCATCAACTGTAGTCTCTGGGTTTACTACGGTCTTTTCAAAAAAGAAAGAGATATCCCCCTTGCAGCAGCTAATGCACCAGGTATTATTTTTGGCCTAGTGACGGTTATTACAGCTTTGATTTAAAAGGAACAGAGGAGACTAGTTTTCAGTCTTCTTTTTTGTTTCAGGGGAGGCTATTTACTTTTTCTAGAGGATAATTTTTTAAAAAACAATCTGATAAACTTAAATAGTAGAATAGTATCAGTATGTCACAGTATTTTATAAGAAAAGGTTTACAGAATAAGTGATAATATAAGTAAATGAACAAGCAAATAAGAAAGTGAGTAGAGTTATGACCGAAAAACTGACTTTTCCGGATGGTTTCTTGTGGGGCGGAGCGACAGCTGCCAACCAGTGTGAGGGTGCTTATAATTTAGAAGGTCGTGGATTGGCGAATGTGGATGTCGTCCCCATCGGTCCAGATCGTGAAGCCATTATCACAGGTCAGAAAAAGATGTTTTCGTTTGAGGAGGGCTATTTTTACCCAGCCAAGCAAGCTATTGATATGTACCATCATTACAAGGAAGATATTGCCCTTTTTGCGGAAATGGGCTTTAAGACTTATCGTCTATCCATTGCTTGGACTCGGATTTTTCCTAAGGGCGACGAAACAGTGCCAAATGAAGCTGGTCTAGCCTTTTATGAGGATTTATTTAAGGAGTGCCACAAGTATGGTATCCAACCTCTGGTGACTATCACTCATTTCGACTGTTCTATGCACTTGATTACAGAGTACGGTGGTTGGCGCAATCGTCGGATGTTAGACTTCTATGAAAAACTTTGTCGCACACTCTTTACCCGCTATAAGGGTTTGGTCAAATATTGGCTTACCTTCAACGAAATCAACATGATTCTCCATGCCCCCTTTATGGGAGCTGGGCTCTGTTTTGAAGAAGGAGAAAATCAAGAACTGGTTAAATATCAGGCTGCACACTATGAGTTGGTAGCTTCAGCTCTTGCGACAAAGATTGCCCACGAAATTGACCCAGAAAATAAGGTGGGATGTATGTTGGCTGCAGGGCAATACTATCCTAACACAGCCCATCCAAGAGACTACTGGGCAGCCATGGAGGAAGACCGCAAGAGTTACTTCTTCATTGATGTTCAAGCGCGTGGGGAATACCCAAACTATGCCAAGAAGCAGTGGGAGCGTGAGCGAATCGAGATTCAAATGACTGCAGAAGATTTAGAGTTGTTGAAGGACAATACTGTTGACTTTGTTTCCTTCTCTTACTATGCAAGTCTAGTAGCCTCAGGTGATCCAGAAGTTAAAGAATTAACTGCTGGAAATGTTTTTGCCTCTCTCAAAAATCCTTATCTTGAATCTTCAGAATGGGGGTGGCAGATTGACCCACTTGGTCTTCGTATCACCCTCAATGCCATCTGGGATCGTTACCAAAAGCCTATGTTCATCGTAGAAAATGGACTCGGTGCTATGGATACACCGGATGAAAATGGTTATGTAGCAGATGACTATCGGATTGCTTACTTAGAAGCTCACATCAAGGCTATGCGAGATGCCATTTACCAAGATGGAGTTGACTTGCTTGGTTATACGACTTGGGGCTGTATCGATCTGGTTTCAGCTGGAACAGGCGAAATGAACAAGCGCTATGGCTTTATCTATGTGGATCGAGATAATGCTGGTCATGGAAGCCTCAAACGTAGCAAGAAGAAATCCTTCTACTGGTACAAGGATGTCATTGCCAGCAATGGTGCAATCATTGAGTAGATCACATTTATTCACTATTTTTATAAAATCTTCTCCCTACTTTATAAGATGTGAAAAAGAGTTCAAATGGAACTCTTTTTTTGCTATAATGAGGGGAGAAAAATCAGACAGGAGATCGACATGTCAGAACCATTATTTTTACAATCAGTTATGCAAGAAAAAATTTGGGGTGGAACCAAGCTACGTGATGAGTTTGGCTACGACATTCCAAGTGAAAAAATTGGCGAATATTGGGCCATCTCAGCTCATCCAAATGGTGTCTCTAAAGTTGCCAATGGTCGCTACGAGGGAATAGATCTAGCTACTTTGTATGCAGAGCACCGTGAATTATTTGGCAATCGTCCAGAACCTGTATTTCCGCTTTTGACTAAGATTCTGGATGCCAACGACTGGCTCAGCGTCCAAGTTCACCCAGATGATGCTTATGGACTGGAGCATGAAGGCGAACTCGGAAAAACAGAATGCTGGTACATCATCGCTGCGGATGAAGGTTCAGAGATTATCTACGGTCACAATGCCAAGTCAAAAGAAGAACTCCGCCAGCAAATAGAGGATAAGAACTGGGATGATTTGTTGACTAAAGTCCCTGTTAAGGCTGGAGATTTCTTCTATGTACCAAGTGGCACCATGCATGCTATCGGTGCAGGTATCTTGATTCTTGAAACCCAACAATCTAGCGATACCACCTATCGCGTCTATGACTTTGACCGTAAGGATGATAATGGTAACTTGCGTGAACTTCACCTTGAAAAATCTATTGATGTATTAAACATTGGTGAGCCTGCAAATAGCCGCCCTGTAACTGTTAAAGCAGATGATTTGCGTTCCACTCTCCTTGTATCCAATGATTTCTTTGCAGTTTACAAGTGGGAAATTACTGGAAAAGTTGACTTCGAAAAGACAGCTGACTACAGCTTATTCAGTGTCTTAGCTGGTCAAGGTCAGCTTACTGTTGACGGGAAAAACTATCCAATCCAAAAAGGTAGCCACTTTATCCTACCAAGTGATGTTGAAGCTTGGACCTTGGAAGGACAAGATTTGGAATTGATTGTTAGCCATCCATAAAAAAGAAAGGGCCTGAGTTCATTACTCAAGTCCTTTTTAATTACATAAATTGGGCGATAAAGACCACGATGATGATGATTGGAATGATGAAACGAAGAAGGAAGAGCCAGACTTGGAACAGTCCCTGTTTCCATGCTGTTTCATCGAGATGGAGTTCCTCCATTGCAAGAGCCTTTTTAAAGATATAGCCTGTAAAAAGTGAAAGGCAGAGAGCTCCAAATGGCATAAGGAGATTGGAAACCAAGAAGTCCATAGTATCAAAGAAGGTCTTCCCAAAAATATGAACATCTGCCATAATACCGTAAGATAGGGCTGAAGGGATTCCAAAGACAAAGGTCAAAATTCCTAAAATAACACTCCATTTGGCACGCTTGCTGTTGTCCTGATTGGTGATATTGCCTACATTGATTTCCAACATAACGACAGAAGAAGTGACCGTCGCAAAGAGGAAGAGGAAGAGGAAGAGGATGTAGAAAATGGTTCCAAAAGGCATCTTGTCAAAGAGTTGAGGCAAGACGATAAAGAGCAAGCTCGGTCCCCCTTCAGACTGGATATTGAAGGCTGACATGGCTGGGAAAATGGCTAGACCTGCCATGATAGATACTGAGATGTTCATGGCTACAATGGAAATCCCTGACTGAACCAGATTGGTTTTCTTGTCCAAGTAAGAAGCATAGGTCAGCATGGCTGTAACCCCTAGTGAGAGGGCGAAGAAAGATTGTCCCAGAGCATAGAGAAGACCAGCACTTGTCAGCTTAGAGAAGTCTGGTTTGAGGAAGTAAAGAACCCCTTCCATGGCATTTGGCAAACTGAGAGAGCGTCCAATGATGACAACAAAGATGATAAAGAGGAGAGGCATCATAACCTTAGAAGCTCTTTCAATCCCTTTTTGAACCCCACGTGATACAATAAAGATATTCAATAAGATAAAGGCTGCTTGAGCTCCAAGCGCAATGGCTGGGTTTGAGATGATGGAAGTAAATAACTGAGCATAATCACCTGTTCCACTAAGTTGGAACAATTTCCCAAACTCAATGCCTAGATAGACTAAAATCCATCCTCCGATAACACTGTAAAACGATAAGAGGATAAAGAGGGCAAAGGCACCAATCCAACCGATAAAGTTGTACTTACTATTCTTACCAAGTTTTCCAAAGGTTTTAATCCCAGAGACACCAGCGCTTCGGCCAAGGGCAAATTCAGCTAGCAAAAGAGGGAAACCGATTAAAATGGTAGAAACGAGAAAGACCAGTAAAAAGCCTCCTCCACCGTTAGCAGCAGTCATATAGGGGAATTTCCAAACGGCTCCAAGTCCGATGGCTGAACCAGCAGATGCTAGGATAAAGCCCAGTTTAGAACCCCATTGCGATTTTTCAGACATAGTTAAACTCCTAAAATTAGTGTTCCAAAAGAAAAAGCTACTGCCCTTGGCAAATAGCCTCATAAGTACTCAAGATGAGCTTTTCTTTTGCTTGATAGACTTGACTATCCTATCATGTTTTCTAAGGTCTGTCAAGAAAACCATTTTCAAGATTTTAGACCTTTCTCTAACAGTTTAAAAAATCTCACAAAAACACTTGACTCTGACCTAAGGGTAGGGGTTATACTATTAGTGTGAGGAGGAAATCATGTACCATATAAAAGAAGTTGCGCAGCTTTCGGGCGTCTCTGTCAAGACCCTACACCACTACGACAAGATAGGACTCTTAGTTCCTTTAAAGTCGGAAAACGGCTATCGAACCTACAGTCAAGAGGATTTGGAACGCCTTCAGGTCATTCTTTACTACAAATATCTAGGCTTTTCTTTAGAAAAAATAGCAGAGCTGTTAAAGGAAGATAGATCAGATTTGTTGCCTCACTTGACCAGACAGTTGGACTATTTGACTCGAGAAAGACAACATCTGGATACCTTGATTTCAACCTTGCAGAAAACCATTCAAGAACATAAAGGAGAAAGAGAAATGACCATTCAAGAGAAATTCGCAGGATTTAACTACCAAGATCATCAAAAATACCACCAAGAGGCGGTAGAGAAATATGGACAAGAAGTCATGGACCAAGCGCTCGATCGTCAAAAAGGTCACGAAGATGAGGCTACGCTTGCCTTCAACCAAGTTTTTCAAGCTTTGTCACAAAATCTTCAAGCTGGTTTATCTGCAACAGCAACTGAAAACCAAGAGCAAGCAGCCAAGCTCTTGCAAGCCATCCGTACTTATGGATTTGATTGTACTATTGAAGTATTCGGTCATATCGGTAAAGGATACGTCTATAACCCAGAATTTAAGGAAAACATTGACAAATTTGGAATTGGAACAGCCCAGTACACATCAGATGTCATTGCTCACTATGTCCAAACTCAGACAAAATAAAATCGGAGGAGTATTCTTCCGATTTTTACTAAATTCAAGCACTACTTGCTTAATAATTTTTCTACTACATTTAGTTTTCGCATGGTCAAATCTACATTGAAAAGCTTTTCAAGATAGTTGGTATGGAGTTTCTTTTGTTTTGCAGTTCTAGGGAGGTAGAGGTAAAGACAATGGTCACCGATACAAATTTCTTCTTCACCGTAATCAATTTTCAATTTTTCTAAAGGGAGACTTTGAATAGATTCTTGATAAAAAATCACGTGTATACGGTCATAAAGATAGTGTTCTCCAAAAGGGTTTTCTTGGACAATGTTTTTAAAAATATCCTTATTCTTAATGATTATTTTGAGATCGGCTCCAATCTTTTTCTTTATCAGAGTATGAACACATTCTCGTATTTCTTCTAAATCTAAATCACTTTCAAGAATGATATTCCCACTTTGAATATAGGTTCGAACGTGTTGAAAACCAGCTTCTGTTAAAATATCTACCAAATAAGACATTTTCGGGATAGCATTTTTTCCATTAGGAGTAACACCTCTTAGTAAAATAATATGTTCCAAAGGACTTCCTTTCTTATTTTGTATTTTAGTCATTCAATTATTTATATATTTGATTTGAGCCTGCCACCCAACCGGTACAGAGGGCTGAAGTGATATTAAAGCCACCCGTGTGGGCATTGATATCCATGACTTCGCCAGCAAAGTGAAGGCCAGGTACCAGCTTACTTTCAAGGGTTTTAGGGTTGATTTCCTTAAGACTGACACCACCCTTGGTAACAAAGGATTTGGCGAGAGACATTTTACCAGTCACAGGGATTTTGAGGGTCTTAATAGACTGGAGAAGTTGTTCTTGTTCCTTTTCACTCAACTGTTTGACTTTGTCAGGATAGCCTTGCACAAAAAAATCTGCCAAGCGTTCTGGAAGCAAAGTTTTTAAGGCATTTTTCAAGGATTTTTCCCGATTTTCTTCTAGAAATGTAGTCAAGTCATTTTCAGAAAGATGAGGCAAGACATCCAGTGAAAGGATTTCACCACCCTTGACAAAACTAGACATACGTAGGGCAGCAGGGCCAGACAAACCAAAGTGGGTAAAGAGCAAATCGTGAGTGATGACATGCTTACCATAGCTTAGGGTCACATCGTCCAGCGAAATACCCTGCAAGACCTTGTGTGGAAAATCTGTCAACAAAGGACTCTCAGCGGCCTCAAGTTCGGTGATGGTGTGCTTAAAATGACGGGCGATCTCGTGACCAAACCCAGTTGAACCAGTCGAAGGATAGGATTTACCACCTGTTGTGACAATGAGTTTCTCACAAGTGAAGGTTTGGTCTGCGGACTTAAGGACAAACTGGTCGTCTATCTTTTTAACCGAAACAATCTCCGTTTGAGTAGCAACTCGACCACCGAGTTCAGTGATTTTCTTTTCCAAGGCCTCGATAATGGTCCGAGACTTGTCACTAGCAGGAAAGACGCGTCCGTGGTCTTCGACCTTAAGTTTAACACCATTTTCTGTAAAAAAATTAATGATATCATGGTTATCAAATTGGGAGAAGACACTGTAGAGAAAGCGCCCATTTCCAGGGATGCCAGCTAGCAGGTCGTCCAAGCTACCATTGTTGGTCACATTGCAACGTCCACCACCAGTCCCAGCTAATTTTTTTCCAAGTTTCCGATTTTTTTCGATAAGGAGGGTTTTCTGTCCATAAAAGCTACTGGAAATCGTAGCCATCATACCAGCAGGTCCTCCACCGATGACAATAGTATCAAAATGTTTCATAGCTCTATTGTACCACAAAAAAACAAGAGATGATGGTCACCTCTTGTCAAGAATGCAATTAATCAATTTCATATCCCATCAGCAAACCACCATCTTCTGCATAAAAACTGCAGAGACCAGATGTTGGGATAATTTTAATATCTGCTTGTGGGAAGGTTTCGCGAATTCGCTCTGAGAGCTGTTGGCAACATTTCTCGTTATTGCGTTGGGCCATGATAATACGTCCACCAGCATATCCAGCTTTTACTAACTCATCATAGGCAGCTTGAACTGATTTCTTTGGTCCTCGTGCTTTTTGTAGTAGTTCGAGAGTTCCGGTTTCACTAGCTTCTCCAACCATACGGATGTTGAGAAGGCCAACGACTGTACCGATAAGCTTGCTCAAACGGCCGTTTTTCACCAAGTTATCGACCTTGGCCAGAACAAAGAGCAACTTGGTTTTTTCTTGATAGGCAGTGATAGCTTCAACCACTTCTTCAAAAGACAAGCCCTGGTCAATCAAGTTATTCAATTTTTCTACGAGCAAGTCAACTTCCCCACCAGCAGACAAACTATCAATTACATGAATTTTAGTATCAGGATGGTCTTCAAGATAAATATTCTTTGCTAGTTGAGCACTATTGTGACTGCCAGAAAGAGTACCAGTGATGGTTACTAGGAAAATATTTTTGGCTCCTTCAAATGCTCGTAAATAATCATCTGGGCTTGGACAAGCTGATTTTGAAGCTTCTGCAGTTGCATACATGGTTTCCATCATTTGGTCAATGTCAAGATTGGCATCATCAACAAAGACCTGATCAGCTACTTGAATGGTTAAGGGGACACTTATAAAGGTCGTGTCAATAGCTGGTGTTGCCAGCTGACGATAATCACAACCAGAGTCAGCAATAATCTTCCAAGTCATAGAAATTCTCCATCTTTGTCAGTTATACATTGACAAAGGTTCTGTCTTTTTTTACAATTATATCATGAAAGCCCTTGAAACAAAAGCCTCATCCGTCTGTTGTGACAAGTAGAAAGAAAATGTTATGTCTGAACGTAGAATCTCTGAAAAGTCTCTTGAAAATCTCAGAAAATCAAACCAAGAATCCAATTTATTAACTAGAGAAGCCATCGAAACAGCCCTCTTGCAACTCTTGGAAAAAAAGGACTTGACCAAGATTAGTATTTCTGAATTGGTCAAACGTGCAGGCGTTTCGCGTGCGGCCTTTTATCGCAATTATGATTCCAAAGAGGAGATTTTAGAAAGCGTCTTTAAACGAACTGTCCACAATATTATGGAACAGTTGCATCATTATGATTTAAAGACAGACCTTTATCTGGTCTGGGTTCACCTTTTCCGAGAGGCCAGAAAGGAAGCCAGAGTGATTCAATTGGCCTTGGATTACCATCTGGAAAAAATCTTTGTCCAAGCCATGCAGGAATTTTTAGAAAAATACCATGGGAAATCAAAAGGTGTCAGCTCTTATCTTCATTCCTTTTGGAGCTCGGCCATCGTTTCTGTCCTTCTAAAATGGATCAAGGATGGCATGAAGGTACCAGCTGAAAAGATTGCAGATTTAGGTTTACCATTTTTTAAAAAATAGAGAAAAAGGAGAAGAGATATGACTGAAAAAAGACTAGCATGGGATGAGTATTTTGCAGCCCAAGCTCTACTAATTGCCAATCGTTCCACTTGTAAACGTGCCAAAGTGGGCGCAATTTTGGTAAAGGATAATAAAGTTATTTCCACTGGTTATAATGGTTCGGTGTCAGGGACTGAGCATTGTATTGATCACGAATGTCTGGTCATCGAAGGTCACTGTGTTCGCACTCTTCACGCAGAGGTTAATGCCATTCTCCAAGGTGCAGAACGTGGGGTTCCCAAAGGCTTTACAGCCTATGTGACCCACTTTCCATGTCTAAACTGTACAAAACAATTGCTTCAGGTTGGTTGCAAGCGTGTGGTTTATATCAACCAGTACAGAATGGACGACTACGCCCAATACCTTTATCAAGAAAAAGGGACAGAATTGACTCATTTACCACTTGAGACAGTACAGACAGCTCTTAAAGAGGCTGATCTAATGTAAAAAATATCAAAAATAAATGGTTTAGAAAGATTTTTAAACCGTTTTTTGGTATAATAAGAAGAATAAATTGAAAGAAGGAATTCCAAAAATGGGAAAAATTGAAGTTATTAATCATCCACTGATTCAACACAAATTGTCAATCTTACGTCGTACAGATACTTCTACAAAAGCTTTCCGTGAGCTAGTAGATGAGATTGCAATGTTGATGGGATATGAAGTACTTCGTGATCTTCCACTAGAAGATGTGGAAATCGAAACACCAATCACAAAAACAGTTCAAAAACAATTGGCTGGTAAGAAATTGGCTATCGTTCCAATCTTGCGTGCAGGTATCGGGATGGTTGATGGACTTTTGAGCTTGGTTCCAGCTGCTAAAGTTGGCCACATCGGTATGTACCGTGATGAAGAAACGCTTCAACCAGTTGAGTACTTGGTGAAATTGCCTGAAGATATTGACCAACGTCAAATTTTTGTGGTAGACCCAATGTTGGCAACAGGTGGCTCAGCAATCTTGGCTGTTGATTCTCTTAAAAAACGTGGCGCATCAAATATCAAATTTGTCTGCCTTGTATCTGCTCCAGAAGGTGTTAAAGCCCTTCAAGAAGCTCATCCAGATGTAGAAATCTTTACAGCAGCCTTGGATGAACGCTTGAACGAACACGGTTATATCGTTCCAGGTCTTGGAGATGCTGGGGACCGCTTGTTCGGTACAAAATAAAATAAAAAAGAGATTGACTTGGAAAAGGATTTCCAGTCACGAAAGGAGGTTGAATTTTTGTTTCTGTCTAATGAAAACAGAGCAAAAATTTGACCTTTTTTGACCAAGATATTATAATAGTCTTATCTTCAGTCATTTGACCAATAAAATTAAAACTCAAAAGGAGAAATAAATGATTCCTGTAGTTATTGAACAAACAAGCCGTGGAGAACGTTCCTACGATATTTACTCACGTCTTCTTAAAGACCGCATCATTATGCTGACAGGCCCAGTTGAAGACAATATGGCCAACTCTGTTATTGCCCAGTTGCTTTTCTTGGATGCCCAAGATAGTACAAAGGATATTTACCTTTATGTCAATACACCTGGTGGTTCCGTTTCAGCTGGTTTGGCAATCGTTGATACCATGAACTTTATCAAGGCAGATGTCCAAACCATTGTTATGGGAATGGCAGCATCTATGGGGACGGTCATTGCATCAAGTGGAGCAAAAGGCAAACGTTTCATGCTTCCAAATGCAGAGTATATGATCCACCAACCAATGGGTGGTACAGGTGGAGGTACTCAGCAAACCGATATGGCGATTGCTGCAGAACACTTGCTTAAAACTCGTAATACCTTGGAAAAAATCTTGGCTGAAAATTCAGGTCAGTCAATCGAAAAAGTTCACGCAGATGCAGAACGCGATAACTGGATGAGTGCCCAAGAAACACTTGAATATGGCTTTATTGATGAAATCATGGCCAACAATTCATTGAATTAATGATCAAAGAAGGCAAACTCGACTGGGTTTGCTTTTTTTGGTATAATAGGGAGAGATTTCTTAGAAAGAGGATTTATCATGTTTGAAAAAGTCAATCGATCTGGCTTGATTATCTATCTTTACTATAATCGTGATGCCAAAAAATTGCAGGATTATGGAGATATTACCTATCATTCCAAGAAACATCGTTACTTACAACTCTATGTTCCAACTCAAGAAATGGAGCAATTGGTCGGGCGCTTGGGCAAGGAAAAGTTTATAAAAAAAGTCAGGGTTTGTCATATCCAAGAGCTGGAAACACCCTTTGTGGGCAATCTTCATCGAGAGGAAAACGTTATCATCGAAAAAGTTCAAGAAAAGTGTTGACAATTTTCTGATAATTCGGTATATTCTTAACATGCTATTTATTTAAGAATAAGGAGACAAAAAAAGATGAAGAAAAAATTTGCCCTATCGTTTGTGGCGCTTGCAAGTGTAGCACTTCTTGCAGCCTGTGGAGAAGTGAAGTCTGGAGCGTCAAACGCTGCTGGTAACTCAGTAGAGGAAAAGACAATCAAAATTGGATTTAACTTCGAAGAAACTGGTGCCGTAGCTGCCTACGGAACATCTGAACAAAAAGGTGCCCAACTTGCCGTTGATGAAATCAATGCAGCAGGTGGTATCGACGGAAAACAAATCGAAGTAGTTGATAAAGATAATAAATCTGAAACTGCTGAGGCGGCTTCAGTAACAACTAACCTAGTAACCCAATCTAAGGTATCAGCAATCGTAGGACCTGCGACATCTGGTGCAACTGCAGCTGCTGTAGCTAACGCTACAAAAGCAGGTGTTCCATTGATTTCGCCAAGTGCGACTCAAGATGGATTGACTAAAGGTCAAGATTACCTCTTTATCGGAACATTCCAAGATAGCTTCCAAGGAAAAATTATCTCAAACTATGTTACTGAAAAATTAAACGCTAAGAAAGTTGTTCTTTACACTGACAATGCCAGCGACTATGCTAAAGGTATTGCTAAAGCCTTCCGTGAAGCTTACAAAGGTGAAATCGTTGCAGATGAAACTTTCGTAGCAGGTGACACAGACTTTCAAGCAGCCCTTACAAAAATGAAAGGGAAAGACTTTGATGCTATCATCGTCCCTGGTTACTACACTGAAGCTGGTAAAATTGTAAACCAAGCGCGTGGTATGGGAATTGATAAACCAATCGTTGGTGGTGATGGATTCAACGGTGAAGAGTTTGTACAACAAGCAACTGCTGAAAAAGCATCAAACATCTACTTTATCTCAGGCTTCTCAACTACTGTAGAAGTTTCAGCTAAAGCAAAAGCTTTCCTTGATGCTTACCGTGCTAAGTACAACGAAGAGCCTTCAACATTTGCAGCCTTGGCTTATGACTCAGTTCACCTTGTAGCAAACGCAGCAAAAGGTGCTAAAAACTCAGGTGAAATCAAGGATAACCTTGCTAAAACAAAAGATTTTGAAGGTGTAACTGGTCAAACAAGCTTCGATGCAGACCACAACACAGTCAAAACTGCTTACATGATGACCATGAACAATGGTAAGGTTGAAGCAGCAGAAGTTGTAAAACCATAATAGAAAAATGTTGAAATAGGGAATGAGCCTCTGACTCACTCCCTGTTTCGGTGTTTAAGAACCTATCAAAAAGTGAGGGGAAACCCTCAAAATTATAAATAGAAAGAGTGAATCTTATGCTCCAACAACTAGTAAATGGTTTGATTCTAGGTAGTGTTTATGCGCTGTTAGCCCTAGGATATACCATGGTTTACGGAATTATCAAGCTCATCAACTTCGCCCACGGTGATATTTATATGATGGGAGCCTTTATCGGTTATTTCTTGATTAATTCTTTCCAAATGAATTTCTTTGTAGCTCTTATTGTAGCTATGTTAGCGACAGCCATTCTTGGTGTCGTGATTGAGTTCCTTGCTTACCGACCTTTGCGTCACTCTACTCGTATTGCTGTTTTGATTACAGCTATTGGGGTTTCTTTCCTATTGGAATATGGGATGGTCTATCTGGTTGGTGCTAATACCCGTGCCTTCCCTCAAGCGATTCAAACAGTTCGCTATGATTTGGGACCAGTTAGCCTAACAAACGTGCAGTTAATGATTTTGGCCATTTCCTTGATTTTGATGATTTTGTTACAAGTCATTGTCCAAAAGACTAAGATGGGGAAAGCCATGCGTGCAGTATCCGTAGATAGCGATGCGGCGCAATTGATGGGGATCAATGTAAACCGTACTATCAGCTTTACCTTCGCTTTGGGGTCAGCTCTTGCGGGTGCGGCTGGTGTTCTGATTGCCCTCTATTATAACTCTCTTGAGCCTTTGATGGGAGTTACTCCAGGTCTTAAATCTTTCGTTGCCGCAGTACTTGGTGGTATCGGAATTATTCCTGGTGCAGCTCTTGGTGGTTTTGTGATTGGTCTATTGGAAACCTTTGCGACAGCCTTTGGAATGTCAGACTTCCGTGATGCCATTGTTTATGGAATCTTGTTGTTGATCTTGATTGTCCGCCCAGCTGGTATCCTTGGTAAAAATGTGAAAGAGAAGGTGTAAACGATGAAGGAAAATTTAAAAGTTAATATTCTATGGTTACTCCTTTTGTTAGCTGGCTATGGCTTGATTAGTGTATTGGTTTCAGTCGGAGTACTTAATCTATTCTATGTACAGATTTTACAACAAATTGGAATTAATATTATTCTGGCTGTTGGTCTCAACTTAATCGTTGGTTTTTCAGGCCAATTTTCACTTGGTCATGCTGGTTTCATGGCGATTGGTGCCTATGCAGCAGCTATTATTGGTTCTAAATCACCAACCTACGGTGCCTTCTTTGGAGCTATGCTTGTAGGGGCTTTGCTTTCAGGAGCAGTTGCCTTGCTTGTCGGAATTCCAACCTTGCGCTTGAAGGGGGACTATCTTGCGGTAGCGACTCTAGGTGTTTCTGAAATTATCCGTATCTTTATCATCAATGGCGGAAGCCTTACAAATGGTGCGGCAGGTATCTTGGGAATTCCTAACTTTACAACTTGGCAAATGGTTTACTTCTTTGTCGTGATTACAACTATTGCAACCTTGAACTTCTTGCGTAGTCCAATTGGTCGTTCAACCCTTTCTGTTCGTGAGGATGAAATCGCTGCTGAGTCAGTTGGGGTTAATACGACTAAAATTAAAATCATCGCCTTTGTCTTTGGTGCCATTACTGCAAGTATTGCAGGGTCACTTCAGGCAGGATTTATCGGTTCAGTTGTACCGAAAGATTACACTTTCATCAACTCAATCAATGTTTTGATTATTGTTGTATTTGGTGGACTTGGTTCCATTACAGGTGCAATCGTTTCAGCTATTGTCCTTGGAATTTTGAATATGCTTCTCCAAGATGTTGCTAGCATTCGTATGATTATCTACGCTTTGGCCTTGGTATTGGTAATGATTTTCAGACCAGGTGGACTCCTTGGAACATGGGAATTGAGCCTATCACGTTTCTTAAAAAAATCTAAGAAGGAGGAACAAAACTAATGGCATTACTTGAAGTAAAACAGTTAACCAAACATTTTGGCGGTCTAACAGCTGTTGGAGATGTGACTCTTGAATTAAACGAAGGGGAATTGGTTGGGCTAATCGGTCCAAACGGAGCTGGTAAAACAACCCTTTTCAATCTTTTGACCGGTGTTTATGAACCAAGTGAGGGAACAGTTACCTTAGATGGTCACCTTTTGAATGGAAAGTCACCTTATAAGATTGCTTCTTTGGGACTTGGACGTACTTTCCAAAATATCCGTCTCTTTAAAGATTTAACAGTTTTGGACAATGTTTTGATTGCTTTTGGCAACCATCACAAACAACATGTTTTTGCTAGTTTCTTACGCTTACCAGCTTTTTATAAGAGTGAAAAAGAATTAAAGGCTAAAGCTTTGGAATTGCTGAAAATCTTTGATTTAGATGGTGATGCAGAGACTCTTGCTAAAAACCTCGCATACGGACAACAACGTCGTTTGGAAATTGTTCGTGCCCTTGCTACGGAACCTAAAATTCTCTTTTTAGATGAACCAGCAGCAGGTATGAACCCACAGGAAACAGCAGAATTGACTGAGTTAATTCGTCGTATCAAAGATGAATTTAAAATTACAATCATGTTGATTGAACACGATATGAATCTGGTCATGGAAGTAACAGAACGCATCTACGTACTTGAATATGGTCGTTTGATTGCTCAAGGAACTCCAGACGAAATTAAGACCAATAAACGCGTTATCGAAGCTTATCTAGGAGGTGAAGCCTAATGTCTATGTTAAAAGTTGAAAATCTTTCTGTACATTACGGTATGATCCAAGCAGTCCGTGATGTAAGCTTTGAAGTTAATGAAGGAGAAGTTGTTTCCCTTATCGGTGCCAATGGTGCTGGTAAGACAACTATTCTCCGTACCTTGTCTGGTTTGGTTAGACCAAGTTCAGGAAAAATTGAATTTTTAGGTCAAGAAATCCAAAAAATGCCAGCTCAGAAAATCGTAGCTGGTGGACTTTCACAAGTTCCAGAAGGACGCCATGTCTTCCCTGGCTTGACTGTGATGGAAAATCTTGAAATGGGGGCTTTCTTAAAGAAAAATCGTGAAGAGAATCAAGCTAACTTGAAGAAAGTTTTCTCACGCTTCCCACGTCTTGAAGAACGAAAGAACCAAGATGCAGCCACTCTTTCAGGAGGGGAACAACAAATGCTTGCCATGGGACGCGCTCTTATGTCAACACCAAAACTTCTTCTTTTAGATGAACCATCAATGGGACTTGCTCCAATCTTTATCCAAGAAATTTTTGATATCATTCAAGATATCCAGAAACAAGGTACAACCGTCCTCTTGATTGAACAAAATGCCAATAAGGCACTCGCAATCTCTGACCGAGGCTATGTATTGGAAACAGGGAAAATCGTTCTATCAGGAACAGGAAAAGAACTCGCTTCATCAGAAGAAGTCAGAAAAGCATATCTAGGTGGCTAAAAAGGTCCGGGGGACCTTTTTAGTCGGCGGATGAAGATTGCGAAGCAATTATCAAATCCACTGGATTGTTTTAGTCGGTGGATGAGGATTACGAAGTAATCATCATTATAGTCCGGGGGACCTTTTTAATCGGTGGATAAGGATTACGAAGCAATCATCACTATTGTCCGGGGGACCTTTTTAGTCGGTAGATTGAGATTGCAAACAAATCTGTACCTACATTGAAAGGTTAATTTCTAATAATTGAAAAATCGAATGAAATGTATCTTACCTTCATTCAGAGAGCTCTATTTCAGAGCTCTTTTTGCTAGCTTATTCATACTTTTCTGAATTTTGAAAAAGAAATGTAAGCGTTTGATAGATTTACAAAAAGATTGTATAATAGGGATAAGAATAGAAAAGGAGAAGTTTCATGGCAGTTAAAGATTTTATGACCCGCAAGGTAGTTTATATTAGTCCAGATACAACAGTATCTCATGCAGCAGATTTAATGAGAGAGCAAGGATTGCACCGCTTGCCTGTTATCGAAAATGATCAATTGGTTGGTTTAGTAACCGAGGGAACCATTGCCCAAGCTAGTCCATCCAAAGCAACAAGTCTTTCTATCTATGAGATGAATTATCTTCTAAATAAGACAAAAGTAAAAGATGTGATGATTCGTGATGTTGTCACTGTTTCAGGCTATGCGAGTCTAGAGGATGCAACTTATCTGATGTTGAAAAACAAGATTGGTATTCTTCCTGTCGTAGATAACCATCAAGTCTATGGGGTTATTACGGACCGTGACGTTTTCCAAGCCTTTCTTGAAATCGCAGGTTATGGCGAAGAAGGGATTCGTGTACGCTTTGTTACGGAAAATGAAGTTGGTGTACTCGGAAAGATTGTTTCTTTGATTGTAGAAGAAAATTTGAATATCTCGCATACAGTCAATATTCCGCGTAAGGATGGTAAGGTGATTATCGAAGTTCAAATCGATGGATCAATTGATTTACCAGCCTTGAAAGAAAAATTTGAATCAGAGAATATTCAAGTAGAAGAGATTACTCGTACCTCAGCAAAAGTCTTGTAAGAAGGGAAGCCGAAAGGCTTCTTTTTACGTGTAATAAGGAATTAGAGCAAAAGATGGAAAGAAATGATAAAATATGCTATAATGAAATGATGTAAAAAGGAGTATTTATGGACATTTCAGTAATTCGTCAGAAAATTGACGCAAATCGTGAAAAATTAGCTTCTTTCAGGGGGTCTCTTTGACCTCGAAGGTTTAGAGGAAGAGATTGCTATCTTGGAAAACAAGATGACAGAACCTGATTTTTGGAACGATAATATCGCGGCCCAAAAAACGTCGCAAGAATTAAATGAATTAAAAAACACTTACAATACTTTCCATAAGATGGAAGAGTTGCAGGATGAAGTTGAAATTTTATTAGACTTTTTAGCTGAAGATGAGTCGGTACATGAAGAATTGGTTGAACAGTTGTCAGAACTTGATAAGATGATGACCAGTTACGAGATGACCTTGCTCTTGTCAGAAGCTTATGACCATAATAATGCCATCTTGGAAATCCATCCAGGATCCGGTGGTACTGAGGCTCAGGACTGGGGTGATATGTTGCTTCGTATGTACACTCGCTATGGAAATGCTAAAGGCTTTAAAGTGGAAGTATTGGATTACCAAGCAGGAGATGAAGCTGGTATCAAGTCAGTAACCTTATCATTTGAAGGACCTAATGCCTATGGTCTTCTCAAGTCAGAAATGGGGGTACACCGTTTGGTGCGAATTTCACCATTTGACTCTGCTAAACGTCGCCATACCTCTTTCACATCTGTAGAAGTGATGCCAGAGTTGGATGATACCATTGAAGTGGAAATCCGTGAAGATGATATCAAGATGGACACCTTCCGTTCAGGTGGTGCTGGTGGACAAAACGTCAATAAGGTTTCAACAGGTGTACGTTTAACACACATTCCAACTGGGACTGTTGTCCAGTCAACGGTCGATCGTACCCAGTATGGAAATAGAGATCGTGCCATGAAGATGTTGCAGGCTAAGCTCTATCAAATGGAGCAAGAAAAGAAAGCAGCGGAAGTTGATTCCCTCAAGGGTGAGAAAAAGGAAATCACATGGGGAAGCCAAATCCGTTCATATGTTTTTACGCCATATACTATGGTAAAAGATCACCGAACTAGCTTTGAAGTTGCACAAGTAGATAAGGTTATGGATGGAGACCTAGATGGTTTTATTGATGCCTATCTCAAGTGGAGAATCAGCTAAGATAGAAAGGAACTCACATGTCAATTATTGAAATGAGAGATGTCGTCAAAAAATACGACAACGGAACGACTGCCCTACGTGGTGTTTCGGTAAGCGTTCAACCAGGGGAATTTGTTTACATCGTAGGACCTTCAGGAGCTGGGAAATCAACCTTTATTCGTTCTTTGTATCGCGAAGTAAAAATCGAAAAAGGAAGCTTATCTGTTGCTGGTTTTAATCTGGTTAAAATTAAAAAGAAAGATGTTCCTCTCCTACGTCGTAGTGTTGGGGTTGTCTTCCAAGATTATAAACTGTTACCAAAGAAAACCGTTTATGAAAATATTGCTTATGCAATGGAGGTAATTGGAGAAAGTCGCCGTAATATCAAAAAACGTGTTATGGAAGTCTTAGACTTGGTTGGATTGAAGCATAAGGTTCGTTCTTTCCCAAATGAACTTTCAGGGGGAGAACAGCAACGGATTGCAATTGCACGTGCCATTGTAAACAATCCAAAAGTATTGATTGCGGACGAACCAACAGGAAACTTGGACCCAGATAATTCATGGGAAATTATGAACTTGCTGGAACGCATCAATCTCCAAGGTACAACTGTCTTGATGGCTACCCACAACAGTCAGATTGTAAATACCTTGCGCCACCGTGTCATTGCCATTGAAAATGGCCGTGTCGTTCGTGACGAAGCTAAAGGAGAATATGGATACGATGATTAGTAGATTTTTTCGTCATTTATTTGAATCGTTAAAAAGTTTGAAACGAAATGGCTGGATGACAGTAGCTGCTGTTAGTTCAGTTATGATTACTTTGACCTTGGTTGCAATATTTGCATCTGTTATCTTTAATACGGCTAAACTAGCTACAGATATCGAAAATAATGTCCGAGTAATGGTATACATTCGTAAGGACGTAGCTGATAATAGTGAGACCATTGAAAAAGAAGGTCAAACTGTTACAAATAACGACTACCATAAGGTATATGATGCTTTGAAAGGTATGTCAACCGTTAAAAGTGTTACGTTTTCAAGTAAAGAAGAACAATATGAAAAGTTGACAGAAACAATGGGGGACAACTGGAAAATCTTTGAAGGCGATGCCAATCCTCTCTATGATGCATATATCGTTGATACAAATACACCAAGTGATGTAAAGACAGTAGCAGAAGAGGCTAAAAAAATCGAAGGTGTATCAGAAGTTCAAGATGGTGGTGCTAATACAGAACGCTTGTTTAAGTTAGCCTCATTTATTCGTGTTTGGGGACTAGTTATCGCTGGATTATTGATTTTCATTGCGGTGTTCTTGATTTCTAATACTATACGTATCACCATTATTTCACGAAGCCGTGAAATTCAAATCATGCGTTTAGTAGGTGCTAAGAATGGCTATATCCGCGGACCTTTCTTGCTTGAAGGTGCCTTCATTGGTTTGCTTGGAGCAACACTTCCATCAGTTCTGGTATTTATTGTCTATAAAATGGTTTACCAATCTGTTAATAAGTCATTGGTTGGTCAGAACCTTTCAATGATATCACCAGAAGTATTCAGTCCACTGATGATTGCCTTATTATTTGTGATTGGAATTTTTATCGGTTCAATCGGATCAGGAATTTCAATGCGCCGATTCCTGAAAATCTAAAATAGAAGTATATTTGAGGAGATTTTAATATCTCCTTTTTTACTACAAAAATTTTAGAAAAAAGTCTACTTTTTTTTATAAAAGCCTTTACAAAAAAAATTAAAGTGGTATAATTGAATTATAGAAAGTGCAAACGTTTTCGTAAAACGTTTGCCTAAATAAAAATAAAGGAGATTTGAATGATGAAAGATACATTCAAAAATGTCTTGTCTTTCGAGTTTTGGCAAAAATTCGGTAAGGCTTTGATGGTGGTTATCGCGGTTATGCCGGCTGCTGGTTTGATGATTTCAATCGGTAAGTCTATCGTAATGATTAACCCAACTTTTGCACCACTTGTAGTTACAGGTGGAATTCTTGAGCAAATTGGTTGGGGGGTTATCGGTAACCTTCACATTTTGTTTGCCCTAGCAATTGGAGGAAGCTGGGCTAAAGAACGTGCTGGTGGTGCTTTCGCCGCTGGTCTTGCCTTCATCTTGATTAACCGTATCACTGGTACAATCTTTGGTGTATCAGGAGATATGTTGAAAAATCCAGATGCTATGGTCACAACTCTCTTTGGTGGTTCAATCAAAGTTGCTGATTACTTCATTAGTGTTCTTGAAGCTCCAGCATTGAACATGGGTGTGTTTGTAGGGATTATCTCAGGTTTTGTAGGGGCAACTGCTTACAATAAATACTACAACTTCCGTAAACTTCCTGATGCACTTTCATTCTTCAACGGGAAACGTTTCGTACCATTTGTAGTTATTCTTCGTTCAGCAATCGCTGCAATTCTACTTGCTGCCTTCTGGCCAGTAGTTCAAACAGGTATCAATAGCTTTGGTATCTGGATTGCCAACTCACAAGAAACTGCTCCAATCCTTGCACCATTCTTGTATGGTACTTTGGAACGTTTGCTCTTGCCATTTGGTCTTCACCATATGTTGACTATCCCAATGAACTACACAGCTCTTGGTGGTACTTATGACATTTTAACTGGTGCAGCTAAAGGTACTCAAGTATTTGGTCAAGACCCACTATGGCTTGCATGGGTAACAGACCTTGTTAACCTTAAAGGTACAGATGCAAGTCACTACCAACAATTGTTAGATACTGTTCACCCAGCTCGTTTCAAAGTTGGACAAATGATCGGTTCATTCGGTATCTTGATGGGTATGATCGTTGCTATCTACCGTAATGTCGATGCTGATAAGAAACATCAATATAAAGGTATGATGATTGCGACAGCTCTTGCAACATTCTTGACAGGGGTTACTGAACCAATCGAATACATGTTCATGTTTGTAGCAACACCTATGTATCTTGTTTACTCACTTGTTCAAGGTGCTGCCTTCGCTATGGCTGACGTAGTAAACCTACGTGTCCACTCATTCGGTTCAATTGAATTCTTGACTCGTACACCACTAGCAATTAATGCTGGTATTGGTATGGATATCGTTAACTTTATCTGGGTAACTGTTCTCTTTGCCGTAATCATGTACTTTATCGCAAACTTCATGATTCAAAAATTCAACTACGCAACTCCAGGACGTAACGGAAATTACGAAACTGCTGAAGGTTCAGAAGAAGCTAGTAGCGAAGTGAAAGTTGCAGCAGGCTCTCAAGCTGTAAACATTATTAACCTTCTTGGTGGACGTGCAAACATCGTTGATGTTGATGCATGTATGACTCGTCTTCGTGTAACTGTAAAAGATGCTGACAAAGTCGGTGATGCAGAACAATGGAAAGCAGAAGGAGCTATGGGTCTTGTCATGAAAGGACAAGGAGTTCAAGCTATCTACGGTCCAAAAGCAGACGTATTGAAATCTGATATCCAAGATATCCTTGATTCAGGTGAAATCATTCCTGAAACTCTTCCAAGCCAAATGACTGAAGCACAACAAAACACTGTTCACTTCAAAGGTCTTACTGAGGAAGTTTACTCAGTAGCAGACGGTCAAGTTGTTGCTTTGGAACAAGTAAAAGATCCAGTATTTGCTCAAAAAATGATGGGTGATGGATTTGCAGTAGAACCTGCAAATGGAAACATTGTATCTCCAGTTTCAGGTACTGTATCAAGCATCTTCCCAACAAAACATGCTCTTGGTATTGTGACTGAACCAGGTCTTGAAGTATTGGTTCACATTGGTTTGGACACAGTAAGTCTTGAAGGTAAACCATTTACAGTTCATGTTGCTGAAGGACAAAAAGTTGCAGCAGGAGATCTTCTTGTCACAGCTGACTTGGATGCTATCCGTGCAGCAGGACGTGAAACTTCAACAGTAGTTGTCTTCACAAATGGTGATGCAATTAAATCAGTTAAATTAGAAAAAACAGGTTCTCTTGCAGCTAAAACAGCAGTTGCTAAAGTAGAATTGTAATATACTTGAGGTTGGAAGCTGTATTCCAACCTCTTATTTTGGGAGAAAAGAATGAAATTTTTAACACTCAATACTCACAGTTGGATGGAGAAAGAAGCAGAGGAAAAATTCCAGATTTTGCTTGAGGATATTCTTGAAAAAGACTATGATTTGATTTGTTTCCAAGAAATCAATCAGGAGATCACTTCGCCAGTGGTGGAGGTTAATGACCTTTATCAAGCTTTGCCAGCAGCTGAGCCTATTCACCAAGACCATTATGTTAGACTTTTGGTTGAAAAGTTGTCAGAGCAAGGGAAAGATTACTACTGGACTTGGGCCTATAACCATATTGGTTATGACCGCTACCATGAAGGTGTGGCTATCTTGTCTAAAACACCTATTGAAGCAAGAGAAATTTTGGTTTCAGATGTGGATGATCCAACAGACTATCATACTCGCCGTGTCGCCCTGGCTGAAACTGTAGTTGATGGCAAGGACCTTGCAGTTGCCAGTGTCCACCTTTCTTGGTGGGATAAAGGTTTCCAAGAAGAATGGGCGCGATTTGAGGCTGTCTTGAAAGAATTGAACAAGCCACTTTTGCTGGCTGGAGATTTCAACAATCCAGCAGGTCAGGAAGGTTACCAAGCTATTTTAGCTAGTCCATTAGGCTTACAAGACGCTTTTGAAGTTGCTCAAGAGAAAAGCGGTAGCTATACCGTTCCACCAGAAATTGATGGCTGGAAGGGGAATACAGAACCCCTTCGAATCGACTATGTTTTTACTACCAAAGAGTTAGAGGTGGAAAATTTACATGTCGTATTTGATGGTAACAAGGGTCCGCAAGTTAGTGATCACTATGGCTTGAATGCTATTTTAAACTGGAAATAATGACTGAAAAGAGGTTGGGATTCACAAATTCCAGCCTTTTTTACTAGAGAAGCTACTAGAAATAGCCTAAATAAGTGAGACTACTGAAATGGAATAAAATATGGTATAATTGATAGGATAGATAGAATCGAGGATATTATGTCATTTACGAAATTTCAATTTAAAAAATATATTAGTGAAGCCTTGGAGGAGTTGAAATTTACAACTCCAACAGAGGTGCAAGACAAGTTGATTCCTATTGTTTTGACAGGTCGTGACCTAGTCGGTGAATCAAAAACAGGTTCGGGTAAGACTCACACTTTCCTATTGCCGATTTTCCAGCAATTAGATGAAGCCGACGATAGTGTTCAAGCAGTCATTACTGCACCGAGCCGTGAATTAGCTACTCAAATTTACCAAGCAGCCCGTCAGATTGCAGCCCACTCAGATGTCGAAGTTCGTGTGGTTAATTATGTGGGTGGTACGGATAAGGCTCGCCAGATTGACAAATTGGCAAGTAACCAGCCTCATATTGTTATCGGAACGCCTGGCCGTATTTATGACTTAGTTAAGTCTGGTGACCTAGCTATTCACAAGGCTAAGACCTTTGTGGTCGATGAGGCAGATATGACCTTGGATATGGGATTCTTGGAAACTGTTGATAAGATTGCTGGAAGCCTTCCAAAAGACTTGCAATTCATGGTCTTCTCAGCGACTATCCCACAAAAACTGCAACCATTCTTGAAAAAATACTTGTCAAATCCTGTTATGGAGAAAATCAAGACCAAAACGGTCATTTCTGATACCATTGATAATTGGTTGATTTCTACAAAGGGACGTGACAAGAATGCTCAAATTTACCAGTTAACTCAGTTGATGCAACCGTATTTGGCAATGATTTTTGTTAACACTAAAATGCGTGCTGATGAATTGCATTCATATCTGACTGCTCAAGGCTTGAAGGTAGCGAAGATTCATGGAGATATTGCCCCTCGTGAACGCAAGCGTATCATGAACCAGGTGAAAAATCTGGATTTTGAGTACATTGTCGCAACAGACTTGGCAGCGCGTGGGATTGACATTGAAGGTGTCAGCCATGTCATCAATGATGCCATTCCGCAAGATTTATCTTTCTTTGTTCACCGTGTTGGTCGTACTGGAAGAAATGGCCTACCAGGTACAGCTATTACCCTTTACCAACCCAGTGATGACTCGGATATCCGTGAGTTGGAGAAATTGGGAATCAAGTTTACTCCTAAAATGGTCAAAGACGGGGAATTTCAAGATACTTATGACCGTGATCGTCGTGCCAACCGTGAGAAAAAACAAGATAAACTTGATATCGAAATGATTGGTTTGGTTAAAAAGAAAAAGAAAAAAGTCAAACCAGGTTATAAGAAGAAAATTCAATGGGCGGTTGATGAAAAACGCCGCAAGACCAAGCGCGCTGAAAATCGCGCACGTGGTCGTGCAGAGCGTAAAGCAAAACGCCAAACATTTTAATAGAAAAAGTTGGAGTACTGAGCTCCAACTTTTTCTATTATGTGACTGAAAGTCACATAATAAACTAGCTCATATCAATAAAATAGTAGAGGTTCTAATCAATTTCAATAATTCAGAAAAAAGAAGACTGACAAAATATGACTACTTTAAGATGACACTAAAATTTGATATCAAACTCTAGCATATGGAGGAAGAAATCAAAATTAATGGATAGGTGATTACGGATATAAAGTTATAAGACTTGAAACTTTATTTCATAGACTTAATCACTCTTATCCTTCTTAAATTCATAGAGCTCTTCCAAGTAAAAATGAATTTTTTCTTTAATATATTTTAATGATTTATTATTAGTTATGTCTATAACACCAAACACACTATAGTGGTTTCGGTAAAGCTCATCATAATCAATCTGACTGCCTATGATGATGACTTCTGATTTTTTTGAACTAAATTGGATAGATTTTAAATAGAGTTTCATTTTTTTAGATGTTAGAGACCCTGATTTTATGATAAAATAAGTAGAAGATTTATATTTGTAGTTAATCTTATGTCCTTGTAAAATTTTTGTATTTTTGAATGTTTTTTTAAGAAATAATATTTTAAATACAGAGATAAAATATAGCCAAATAAAGAGTAGTGTAAAATTTGAATTGCCTTCATAGCTTTCCTTTCATTAGAAATTAGTTTATCAAATGAAGAAAGATTAATATTATTGAGATACTAAAAAGTATCTATTTTATCATGAAATGTCTAAATTAAGAAAATTTTTACCATTTGAGATAGTATAGAAACCATTTGAGATTTTTATAATTTAATTTCCATCATTCTGATAAGATTAAACTGATAGAAGGAGGCTAAATATGAAAGACTATATTTTATATCAAGATAGAGCTATAGTAAAGGTACCACTCTCTAAAATTTATTATGTTACAACTCACCCAACAAAAGCCCATGCTGTTCTTTTTGTAACAGCAGAAGGGAATTTTGAAGCTTCAACCTCACTAGCTAAAATCGAAGAGGAAAGTACAGAAGAACTTATTAGATGCCATAGAAAGTTTCTTGTGAATAAAGATAAAATAGCAGGATTTAATCATGAGACAAGAACGATTATGTTTATGGATGATAGAGTATCAGACATCGCTTGTTCTAGAAGACACTTTACAATATTAAAAAATCAGTGGAAAAATATATAGGAGTGAAGTAGTGAATATTTTTATACTAGAAGATAATTTTTTACAACAGACTAGAATTGAAAATGTTGTCAAAAAAATTTTGGTGGATAATAAGATTGAGTATAGGCATTTTGAGGTTTATGGAAAACCTCAACAGCTTTTAGAGGACATTTCAGAGAGAGGAAATCATCAATTATTTTTACTTGATATTGAAATAAAAGATGATGACAAAAGAGGATTAGACGTTGCTAGAGAAATTAGAAAACTTGATTCTCAAGCAGTGATTGCTTTTGTAACATCTCATTCTGAGTTTATGCCTGTATCTTTTGAATATTTAGTATCAGCTATTGATTTCATTGATAAAGAATTACCTGAACCATTATTTATCAAACGAATTGAAAATGTTATTTTAAGTGTTAGCGATAATCAAGGAATAACAGTATCTGAGGACTCTTTTATATTTACAGGATCCAAAGCTCAAATTCAAGTCCCTTTTAAAGATTTATTGTATATTGAAACATCAACAATTGCTCATAAGTTGACTCTCTATTCAAAACGAGACATAGTTGAATTTTATGGACAATTGTCAGATATTCTTAAACAGGAACCACGTTTATTTCAATGTCATAGATCATTTATCGTAAATCCTTATAATATATCTTTAATTGATAAAGAAAATCGGTTAGTTCATTTTCAGAACGGGTCCTCTTGTATTGTCTCTAGATTAAAAATTCGTCCACTTATGAAAGTTATCGAAAGACTTCATGACTAAGGAGATTTAGATGATATTTTTTCTAAATATTATAGGTGTTTTTCTATTGTTATGTATCCATACTAAGGTTGTAGGTGAGAGATTAAATCTAAAAAAAGTAGTAATGTCCATTATTCTGTTCCATCTTTTATCATTACTATTTATTGTTTTGTTTAAATCAACTGGATTTTACTTTCTTGGGTCATTATTGCTTTATCCTACCTTTTTTATCCTATATACTTTGTCTATTGGTAAATTAAGAAGTAAGGTTTCTTTATTACTTTTTTACTCATTATTTCCACTTGGATTTTGGGATGTCATCAAAAATTTTTTAGGTTACTTTATAATTTCTAAGATTCCAATATTGTATAGACTATATGAAACTAATCTAGGAACAATGATTTTCTCTTTATTAGCTGAAATTATTGTGTTTTTTCTTATTAGTCTCTTTCGATATAATTTTAGTCATTTAAAAATAAAGAACTTGGATAGAAAGACAAAATTTATTTTAATTACTGCGGATATTTTAATGCTAGCCTATTTTATCTTACCATCTTATATAAACTACAGTGATAAAGTAAGTTGGGATAGAATGTTGGATTATAAAGAATTATGGACAGCAGTTTACTTTTTATTGTTTATTTGTTTTGTTAATCTCTTGGATAGAAGATTACTTCAAGAACTACAGGAGAAAGTCGTTCTACAAAAAGAAATTCAATTGCAAAATCTTAGTAATTATAGTCAACAAGTTGAGGGGCTGTATCAAGAAATTAGAAGCTTTAGACATGATTATGCTAATATTTTATCGAGCTTAAAAATAGGTATAGATCAAAAAGATATTAATCTGGTTTCTCAAGTTTATGATAGTGTTTTGAAAAATTCTGGTGAAAAATTAAAAGGCAAGCGTTTTGATGTAGCACATCTAAGAAATATCAATGATTTGGCGTTAAAGAGTTTACTATTATCTAAGTTATCGGAGGCCCAAAACTTATCTGTTCCAGTTTCCCTGGAGATTGGTGAACAGTTCTCTATAAAAAATATGGAACAAATAGACTTCTTAACAATTACTTCTATCTTGTTAGATAATGCTATAGAGTCCGCAGCAGAAGGAGGAATAGCAGTTTGTTTCCTTGAGGATACAGAATGGAATAAATTAGTCATGATTGTAAAAAATTCTACTTTAGAAAGAGAGATAGAATTGAGAGATATATTCAAGCGTGACAATTCTTCAAAAGGCGTAGGTCGGGGTATAGGATTGGCCAATGTTCGGAGAATTTTAAAATCTTATCCAAATGTATGTTTGAAAACAACAAGTAAAAATTATGTCTTTACACAGATCTTGGAAATAGAACTTTAAAAGAGTCCCCCTTAAAATATTCTATAGAATATTTTAAGGGGGATTCTTTTGTTATGACTTTATATACATTATTTTTTAGCTAGTTCCTGTAAATGAGTTAGGAAATAGTCATAACAATAAAACTGGGCAAAAAAGCTAGAGTGACGACTTCACAATATCTAGCAGCGATTTGTGGAATAAATTTTAAAATGATTTATTTTTAATCTTGAAAGGTTACAAATCATGAAAAAATACGTTTCGTGATGAAAATCGTACATTTTAAGACTTAGCGGTAAAAATCTCTGTTGTTCTGCTATACTGAACTTGTCAAGGTTATAATCTGACAAAAATAATAAAAATTAATATGGAGGTATTCCCCATGGAAACAAAGACAACGATTCAATTTGATGTTTTGGATACCGAAATGTTGGCTAGTATTGAGGGAGGAACAGCTAGTGCAGGGGAAGTTTGCACATTAGCAGGAGCAATGATTGGTAGTTTGGTTGCACCAAGAGCTGGAACTTGGGCTGGAGGTGTTTTATGAGCACAATATTGCACAGCTATATGGGCTATCGCTAGATTTTTATAGAAAAGGGGTTAGTTGATGGAAAGTGGTGAATTTAGGCTAATTTTAGCTCTTTTTATATCTTTTTTTATAATAGGTGTGATTGGAATAGTTCTAAATGTTCCAATAAGCGAAGTTTTAGTTCTTTCTGTAGGTAGTGTGTTTTTTGAGTTGCTGATTCACTTATTAACGCATAATAAGAAGAGAGGAAACATTAGTTTTGAACTATGCTTTAATCGATACAAGCAATTTATTAAAAAGATTTTAGCACCTACATTTTTTCTGTTACTATTATCAATTATTTTTGTCGTTATAGATGGTTATAAGTCGTCATCTGTATTATTTTATACTCATATATTTGTAGTGTTATTTACAGTAGTATACATTATTTGCTCGAATAATATCGAATTACATATTTCAAAAAAAGAATGAGTTAGCGTTTTACTTATAGTATATAATAATAAATTATTTTGAGACATAGTAGTAAAGTGATTGAGCTATAGATATGATGAGGATGGAAATATGGAGATTGTTATAATGAACATAGTTAATTATCTCTTGCTAAAGATTGAATGGATAGTAAGTAATATCTTTATAAAAATGAGCATACTTTGGATGCTTATTTGGTTTCTATACTATTTAAAGAGTGATTTAGCAATGTATTTCTTGTTTTTTGGAAATGGCTTTTTATTATTGCTAATAATTTTTCGATTTGCACTGTATCAAATTAAACTAGTAATGCAGAATGATATTAACTAATTATGTCTAAATCATATTTTTGGTAATCAGATTATAATCATTCTGGACTTTTTCAAGACTTTTTGATAACTCCGATAATGTGTCTATTTAAATTTGAAGATAAGTGGAGTTAGCAACATGTAAATACTTTGTGATAAAAATCGATTTTGTTTTGCTATACTGAACTTGTCAAGGTTATAATCTGACAAAAGATTTCTATTATATACGAGATATTCATCATGGATACAAAAACAATAGAACAAGTTAATGTGTTCAAAGCTGATGCTCTTTCTATTATTGTGTTGAAGGAGGTAAAAATGATTTGGCATGTATTTCAGGTAGGGCAGGGATGACTGAGATAGGCTTTTTATACGCTGGACCTGCTGGTGCTGCGATTCTAGGTGGTGATACAGCTATGCGAGTTTGCTAAAAAGAGAGGATGTACAATGAATAGTTCAATGAGTCAGTTTTCAATTCTAAAAAACAGTGATTTACAAGAGTACTCTGGTGGATTAAATCCCACTTGTGGAGTATGAGTTGGTATGTCAATTTATATAGGTCTAACTGCATTTACTGGTCTTGTTGGTGTTACATTTGCGATTTCAACAGGCGGGCTAGCGGCAGGTAGTTTTTGTTTATAACGAGAAAAGTAATTAGTATATTTTACATTATTTCTCTAGGAGTCTTGTCTTTACTAAAGTCACAAGATATTGTTGATATCATAGCCACTCTACTATTAATTTGTATAGGTTTAAAAGGAATAAACCAAAAGGGAATTTTATAAGGTTGTGATGACGATACTTTTTCGCCTCATTACATGTTTGGACAATGTTTCATCTGTTAATTTCCAAATTGAGAATGGGGATATTGTAACTAAGTGTGATTTTGAGTTAACTAAAGATGTCATGGCTAATGGTTGGATATCATCATTGGGTAGGAGCTATTGTCTTTCAGGTTATAGAGGATAATTTATGGATAAGAGAACAGAAGAAATTCTCAATAAGGTTTACAATTTGATTTTAGATACAGAGATTCATAAAAATGAACGAGATATTTTATTACGTTATAAAACTCTATTAGAGAATACAAAAAATGAACAGAGAGTTGTCATGGAGTTGGCAGAAGCTCTTCGTCAGCAGGCTGTTAGTGGGATTCATAGTCAGAAATCATTGAGCCCAAAGGTTGCGACATTTTATAAAGAAATTGCCACATATGGAGAATTGAGTAAAAATCTAGCTCAAGGATTAATTTCTTTTGGTATAACGAGATAAGGAAAAATGAGCAGAAAAAACTTACCAAATTTGTAACAAGATAAAAAATTAATATAAATGTAAGGAAATATTCGTGATGAATACAAAGGTGAAACAATTTGAAGTAATGGATGAAGCAATGCTATCCAGCATTGAAGGTGAACTCTCATGTTTTGAGAAGGGATTGTTTCTTTAAGGGGATATGGTGGAGCTATTATAGGCTTTTGGATAGGAACTGAATTTTTTTCTACGAAATAGAAAGTTGAGGTACAAATGAAGCAGCGTTTGATAATTGCAATTAGTTTTATAATGACTGGGATAGTCATTAACATTTTATTCAAATCAAATACTATTATTCATAAATTTATTGCTATATTAGGTCTGAGTATGTATTATAGAGGTGTTTTTAGAGAGTATAAAAAATTTAAAAACAATTCAGATTTTGATTTAATTCTGTATATAACAGGATTAAATCCTTTTTGTTTTATGAGAACGAACTATCTATACAGAAACACTACATTATAGACTGCAAATTGAGTTTAAAAATGGTATAATGGTAAAGTTATATAGTCCCGATAAGATGGTAGAAATTTCTATTTTTTCTTTCGAGTCGCAACTCGCAAAGAATGACGGCTCAAAAGTCGTTCGTCATTCTACGGTTGCCGCTATAATGCGGTCACCCTATGCGCCTTACTAGCTTCAGAAATAAAAAAGTATCGTTTTTATTTCTTACGCGTTGTAACTCTTAGAAAATGAAAATACCTATCAGTACTTTGTAACTCTATAACACTATTTTTAAGGGGGGACATTTTTATGTCAGAACGTAAATTATTCACGTCTGAATCTGTATCTGAGGGGCATCCAGATAAGATTGCAGACCAAATTTCGGATGCGATTTTGGATGCTATTTTAGCTAAAGATCCAGAGGCGCACGTTGCTGCTGAGACAGCTGTATATACTGGTTCAGTCCATGTTTTTGGTGAAATATCTACAAATGCTTATGTGGATATTAACCGTGTGGTTCGTGATACCATTGCAGAGATTGGCTACACTAATACAGAATATGGTTTTTCTGCTGAGACTGTAGGAGTACATCCATCTTTGGTGGAACAATCTACTGACATTGCCCAAGGTGTTAACGAAGCCTTGGAGGTTCGTGGAAATGCAGATCAAGATCCGCTGGACTTAATTGGTGCTGGAGACCAAGGTCTCATGTTTGGCTTTGCAGTGGATGAAACAGAAGAGCTCATGCCTTTGCCAATTTCACTCAGTCATAAATTGGTTCGTCGTCTGGCAGAACTTCGTAAGTCTGGGGAAATTAGCTATCTTCGCCCAGATGCTAAATCACAAGTTACGGTTGAGTATGATGAAAATGACCGTCCAGTACGTGTGGACACAGTTGTTATTTCAACTCAGCACGATCCAGAAGCCAGCAACGAACAAATTCACAATGATGTCATTAATAAGGTTATCAAAGAGGTTATTCCAGCCTCTTACTTGGATGAGCAAACAAAATTCTTCATCAATCCGACTGGTCGATTTGTAATCGGTGGACCTCAAGGGGACTCAGGTTTGACAGGTCGTAAGATTATCGTGGATACCTATGGTGGCTATTCTCGTCATGGTGGAGGTGCCTTCTCTGGTAAGGATGCGACTAAGGTAGACCGTTCAGCCTCTTATGCGGCTCGTTACATTGCCAAAAATATCGTTGCAGCTGGTTTGGCTAAGAAGGCAGAAGTGCAATTAGCCTACGCTATTGGTGTTGCCCAACCTGTTTCTGTTCGTATCGATACTTTTGGTACGGGAACAGTAGCTGAAAGCAAGCTTGAAAAAGCAGCTCGTCAAACCTTTGATCTTCGCCCTGCAGGGATAATCCAAATGCTGGACCTCAAGCGTCCAATTTACCGTCAAACAGCGGCTTATGGACACATGGGACGTACGGATATTGATCTTCCATGGGAACGTTTGGATAAGGTAGATGCTTTGAAAGAAGCAGTAAAATAAGATTTTAAGAGGGAGTTCCCCTCTTTTTAATATACTATTTCCTCTAAAATAATTGAAATTATAGCCTGAATTTGATATGATATCTCTATGGATAAAAGTAGAGCAAAACGTGTTGAGCACGATAAAAAGAGAATCGGTTTAATAGCCATGGTAGTTATCTTTTCAGTAAGTATTTGCGTCCTTGGTTCAATGATTGGATACAAAGTATATACAAAGCAAAGTTTTGAACAAAGGATTGAATCTCTCAAGAAAGAGAAAGATGATCAATTAAGTGAGGGAAATCAGAAAGATCATTTTCGTAAGGGACAAGCAGAAGTAATTGCCTATTATCCTCTCCAAGGGGAGCAAGTGATTTCATCTGTAAAAGAAATCATGATACAGGATATTAAGGAAAATCTGGAAGACAAGGAAAATCTGGTTTTTTATTATACGGAGAAACAGGATTCGACTTTAAAAGGGATTGTCAACCGAAGTGTGATGAAACAAGTCTATGATTTAACTTCGTCAAAAGTTGAAGAGACTGAAAAAACTAGTCTAGCGAAAGTGCATTTGACAGAAAATGGTAAACCTTTTACCCTTGATCAACTATTTTCAGATGCTAGTAAGGCTAAAGAGCAACTGATAAAAGAACTGACTTCTTTCTTACAGGATAAGAAATTGGAGCAAGAAAAGATTGATCAAGTTGTTAAAGGTTTCTCTGACCAAGACTTGTCTGCATGGAATTTTGATTACAAGGATAGTCAGATTATCCTTTATCCAAGTCAGTCAGTTGAAAATCTAGACGAGATTGCCTTGCCAGTATCTAGTTTCTTTGAAGTTATTCAGTCCTCTTATTTATTAGATAAGGATGCAGAGCTATATAAGGCTTATTATGAAAAGAAAAATCGTAAAGTAGTGGCCCTGACTTTTGATGATGGACCAAATCCTGCAACGACAAATCAAGCATTAGATACTCTTTCTAAGTATGGTATCAAGGCAACTTTCTTTGTTCTAGGTAAGAATGTTTCTGGAAATGAAGAGATTTTGAAACGCATGAAATCGGATGGACATGTCATTGGAAACCATAGTTGGAGTCATCCAGTGCTTTCAAAACTTTCCCTTGATGAAGCTAAAAAACAAATTACTGATACTGAGGATGCGCTAACTAAAGTGTTGGGTTCTAGTTCCAAACTCATGCGTCCGCCTTATGGAGCCATTACAGACGACATTCGCAATAGCCTTGATTTGAGCTTTATTATGTGGGATGTGGATAGTCTGGACTGGAAGAACAAAAATGAAGCAGCGATTTTGACAGAAATTCAACGAGAAGTCAAGAATGGTTCTATTATTCTCATGCATGATATCCATGCTGAGACGGTCAATGCTCTACCGAAGGTTATTGACTATTTGAAAGGGCAAGGGTATGACTTTGTGACCATTCCAGATTTGTTAGATACTCGTCTTAAAGCTCACCAGCTCTACTACGACCGCAATCAATAATACACAAAATCTAAAGAGAAAAGTTTTCCTTGAAAATTTGGCTCTTTGGATTTTCTTCTCATAGAAAGGAAAAATAATGAAATCTTATACTTTAAACAATGGTGTTACAATTCCAGTACTGGGATTTGGAACCTGGAAAGCTGAAAATGGAGAGATTGCATATCAAGCTGTACTAGAGGCTTTAAAGGCAGGCTATCGCCATATCGATACGGCAGCTATTTATAAAAATGAAGAAAGCGTTGGTCGTGCCATTCAAGATAGTGGAGTTCTGCGTGAGGAAATTTTTGTAACCAGCAAACTCTGGAATACAAATCATAGTTATGAGCAAGCTCGTCAGGCTTTTGAAGAGTCTTTAGAGAAGCTGGGCTTGGATTATTTGGATCTGTATTTGATTCATTGGCCGAACCCAAAACCTTTAAGAGAAAATGAGGCATGGAAAACTCGCAATGCTGAGATTTGGAGAGCGATGGAGGATCTATACCTAGAAGGTAAAATCCGTGCTATCGGAGTTAGTAATTTCCTTCCCCATCATTTTGATGCCTTGCTTGAAACAGCAACTATAGTTCCTGCGGTCAATCAAATTCGTTTGGCACCAGGTGTGTATCAAGGGGAAGTAGTAGATTACTGTCGAGAAAAAGGAATTTTATTGGAAGCTTGGGGGCCTTTTGGTCAGGGAGAACTGTTTGATAGCAAGCAAGTGCAAGAAATTGCGGCAAATCACGGAAAGTCTGTTGCTCAAATAGCCTTGGCCTGGAGCTTGGCAGAAGGATTTTTACCACTCCCAAAATCTGTCACAGCGTCTCGTATTCAGGCTAATCTTGATTGCTTTGGAATTGAACTGAGTCATGAGGAAAGAGAAACCTTAAAAACGATTCCTGTTCAGTCGGGTGCTCCACGAGTTGATGATATGGATTTCTAGAAAATCATAAAAAGAATTGTACATTGTTCCAATTTTTGATATAATAGTCTGCAGGAAAGAAAGTCTTATGGCGTTCTTCAAGCGAGCTTGGGATAGTGGGAGCCAAGTAGGGCAAAATAAAGAACTGGCGCTTTCTGTAGTATTTTCAAAAACAATGAAGTAATAAATTAGGGTGGAACCGCGTTTCTGACGCCCCTAGTCGCAAGGCTTGGGTGTTGAAATTCGGTTCTTTTTGAATTCGTCTAATACCTAAGTAGAAAGGAGCATAATGCTTAAAGGATCTTGTTTATGTAAAGCAGTGACCTACACTCTAGATGAGGAATTATCGGAATTAGTTTTTTGTCATTGCTCATTTTGTCGGAAAGCAACTGCGTCTGCCTACACAGTTAATGCTAAAGTTAGCAGTGCAAAGCTAGTATTGCATGGAAAAGAAAAGCTTGTTTCCTATAGTTCTTCTCCAGGAAAACAGCGTTATTACTGCCAGAACTGTCATAGTCAAATTTTCACTGTTCAAGAAAATATACCAGAAGTCTGTGCTTTGAAATTAGGTACAATAGATGAATGCGATCAGAATTTACAAACTGTTCCCAAACGTCATATTTTTCAGGATCCAGCCTTTTCTTGGTTGCGTGATAAATCCATCTAAAAAGATAATATAAATTAAAGGAGTAAATAATGTCTAAAAAATTGACTTTCCACTGCGTCAGTGGCAGAAACCTCCTTATAGTCGGACTGCCCCACGCTCGGCACTAGAGTGCCTGAGCTAGACGCAGTACTAACTCGTCTTGCCTCGTATGATCGACGAGGCAGACTCGTGTCGCAAGTAATTTATATAAAAAGGAGTAAACAATGTCTAAGAAATTAACATTTCAAGAAATTATTTTGACTTTGCAACAATTTTGGAATGACCAAGGTTGTATGCTTATGCAGGCTTATGACAATGAAAAAGGTGCGGGGACAATGAGTCCTTACACTTTCCTTCGTGCTATCGGACCTGAGCCATGGAATGCGGCTTATGTAGAGCCATCACGTCGTCCTGCTGACGGTCGTTATGGGGAAAACCCTAACCGTCTTTATCAACACCACCAATTCCAGGTAGTCATGAAGCCATCTCCATCAAACATCCAAGAACTTTACCTTGAATCTTTGGAAAAATTGGGAATTAATCCTTTGGAACATGATATTCGTTTTGTTGAGGACAACTGGGAAAACCCATCAACTGGTTCAGCTGGTCTCGGTTGGGAAGTTTGGCTTGATGGGATGGAAATCACTCAGTTCACATATTTCCAACAAGTCGGTGGATTGGCAACTGGCCCTGTGACTGCGGAAGTTACCTATGGTTTGGAGCGTTTGGCTTCTTACATCCAAGAGGTTGACTCTGTCTATGATATCGAGTGGGCTGATGGTGTAAAATACGGAGAAATCTTTATCCAGCCTGAGTACGAGCATTCAAAATATTCATTTGAAATTTCGGACCAAGAAATGTTGCTTGAAAACTTTGATAAGTTTGAAAAAGAAGCTGGTCGTGCTTTGGAAGAAGGCTTGGTTCACCCTGCCTATGACTATGTTCTCAAATGTTCACACACCTTTAATCTGCTTGACGCGCGTGGTACCGTATCTGTAACAGAGCGCGCAGGCTATATCGCCCGTATCCGTAACTTGGCCCGTGTCGTAGCTAAAACATTTGTCGCAGAACGCAAACGCCTAGGCTACCCACTTTTAGATGAAGCAACACGTGCTAAACTCTTAGCAGAAGACGCAGAATAAAGAGAGTGACAAATTACGAAAATGGGCGAACAGAGTGAGCCCTGAGCCAGTTGCCACAGTGATGAATGTATCCTTAGTGAAGTTAAGGATACTAGGCAAAATTGGAGACTTTTGGCTCCAATTTTAGCAATGAAACAACGAAGTTGGTTGCTTGCGTGCCCATCACATAAGGCAAACTGGAAAATAAAAAGATAATTTTCGGAGAAAAAACATGACAAAAAACTTATTAGTAGAACTCGGTCTTGAAGAATTACCAGCCTATGTTGTCACACCAAGTGAAAAACAACTAGGCGAAAAAATCGCAGCCTTCCTCAAGGAAAACCGCCTGTCTTTTGAAGCCATTCAAACCTTCTCAACACCACGTCGTTTAGCTGTTCGAGTTACTGGTCTTGCAGACAAACAGTCTGATTTGACAGAAGATTTCAAGGGACCAGCAAAGAAAATTGCCTTGGATAGTGATGGAAACTTCACCAAAGCAGCTCAAGGATTTGTCCGTGGAAAAGGCTTGACAGTTGAAGATATTGAATTCCGTGAAATCAAGGGTGAAGAATATGTCTATGTCACTAAGGAAGAAATTGGTCAAGCAATTGAAGCCATTGTTCCTGGTGTTGTAGATGTCTTGAAGTCCTTGACTTTCCCTGTCAGCATGCACTGGGCTGGAAATAGCTTTGAGTACATTCGTCCTGTTCACACTTTAACTGTTCTTTTAGATGAAGAAGAGTTTGATTTGGATTTCCTTGATATCAAGGGTGATCGTGTGAGCCGTGGTCATCGTTTCTTGGGGAAAGAAACCAAAATTCAGTCAGCATTGAGCTACGAAGAAGACCTTCGTAAGCAGTTTGTAATCGCGGATCCTCGTGAACGTGAGCAAATGATTGTTGACCAAATCAAAGCAATCGAAACTGAGCATGGTGTACGTATCGAAATTGATGCTGATTTGCTTAATGAAGTCTTGAACTTGGTTGAATACCCAACTGCCTTTATGGGAAGTTTTGATGCCAAATACCTTGAAGTTCCAGAAGAAGTTTTGGTGACTTCAATGAAAGAACACCAACGTTACTTTGTTGTTCGTGATCAAAACGGCAAACTCTTGCCAAATTTCATTTCAGTCCGTAACGGAAACGCAGAGTATTTGGAAAATGTCATCAAAGGAAATGAAAAAGTCTTGGTAGCTCGCTTAGAAGACGGAGAATTCTTCTGGCGTGAAGACCAAAAATTGGTGATTTCAGATCTTGTTGAAAAATTAAACAATGTGACTTTCCATGAGAAAATTGGTTCCCTTCGTGAACACATGATTCGTACTGGTCAGATTGCTATTCTCTTGGCAGAAAAAGCAGGCTTGTCAGCGGATGAAACGATTGACTTAGCTCGTGCAGCAGCCATTTACAAGTTTGACTTGTTGACAGGTATGGTTGGCGAATTTGACGAGCTCCAAGGAATTATGGGTGAGAAATATGCCCTTCTTGCTGGTGAAACTCCAGCGGTGGCAGCTGCTATTCGTGAACACTACATGCCTACTTCAGCTGAAGGAGAACTTCCAGAGAGCAAGGTTGGAGCCATTCTAGCCATTGCAGACAAATTGGATACGATTTTGAGTTTCTTCTCAGTAGGCTTGATTCCATCAGGTTCTAATGACCCTTATGCCCTTCGTCGTGCGACCCAAGGTGTTGTTCGTATCTTGGATGCCTTTGGTTGGCACATTGCTATGGACGAGCTGATAGATAGCCTTTATGCATTGAAATTTGATAGCTTGACTTATGAAAATAAGGCAGAGGTTATGGATTTTATCAAGGCTCGTGTTGATAAGATGATGGGTTCTACTCCAAAAGATATCAAGGAAGCCGTTCTTGCAGGATCAAACTTTGTTGTGGCGGATATGTTGGAAGCAGCAAGTGCTCTCGTAGAAGCAAGCAAGGAAGAAGACTTCAAACCATCTGTTGAATCACTTTCTCGTGCCTTTAACTTGGCTGAAAAGGTAGAAGGAGTTGCAACAGTTGATTCAGCACTTTTTGAAAATGACCAAGAAAAAGCTTTGGCGGAAGCAGTAGAATCACTTATTTTATCAGGATCTGCCAGTCAGCAATTGAAACAACTCTTTGCTCTTAGCCCAGTCATTGATGCATTCTTTGAGAATACCATGGTTATGGCCGAAGATCAGGCTGTCCGTCAAAATCGTTTGGCTATCTTGTCTCATTTAACTCAAAAAGCAGCTAAACTTGCACGTTTTAACCAAATCAATACCAAATAAAATCTGTTAAACGGATTAAATCCTATCATAAAGGAGAGAAACATGGATCCTAAAAAAATTGATCGTATCAACGAGCTTGCCAAAAAGAAAAAAATAGAAGGCTTGACCCCAGAAGAAAAAGTAGAACAAGCCAAACTACGTGAGGAGTACATCGAAGGTTATCGTCGCACTGTTCGTCACCACATCGAGGGAATAAAAATTGTGGATGAAGAAGGAAATGATGTTACACCAGAGAAACTACGTCAGGTACAACGTGAAAAAGGTTTACATGGCCGTAGTCTCGATGATCCAAATTCATAATAAGTATTCTTTCTTTTAATAAGGATAGATAAAATAATAACCAAAAGACTAGCAGTTTTTGTCTGCTAGTCTTTTTTCGCTAAAAAAGGAACCAATATGGTTCCCAAAACTATTATTAGTTACTTGCGCCAGATGTAGCGTCTGCGCCACCACCGTGGCCTCCAGCATCACCTGCATCAGAAGCTCCAGATGTAGCATCTGCATCGCCGTGACCATGTCCGCCAGCAGGAGCTGCAGCATTTCCACCAACTAGACGTTGACCAGTTGTATTAAGGTACCAGTCAAGCCATGGTTGGAAATTAAAGATGATTTCATTGATTCCAGCATATGAACCATCTGGATAGTACATTGCTTGGTAATTATGGGTATTAATAACACCTTCAGGTGTTCCTGGTACAATTGTACGGACATATTCTTGGTCCCCATTACGCAATACGCCGACAACCCATTCAACGTTTTTCATTCTAGAATCTGGCAATGTACCGTGTACTGTTCCTAATCTATTTCCTGATTGAGCACGGACACGTTTACCAAACATTGTATCTGGGTCTTGGTGTGCGTTATTAAAGTACAAGAATTGATTATTATCATCTGCAAATGTCAATTCAAATGGCATTGCTTTCAAGAACATGTCAAGTTGGTTAACTGTCAAGATACCGTGGTCTAATTTAACGTAAGTATCTCCAGAAACAGCTCCAACAAGTTCAGCAGCTTTTTCTACCCATTCAGGATCATCTGGATCAACACCTTGGATAGTAGTTGCAATTGAATTTGTACAATATAAATCTTCTGGCTCAATTGGTTTTGGTTTTTTCAATTTTGAAACGACTCCCACATATTTTACAAAGTTGTCCAAGCATGTTTCAAGGAAATTAACAGTTCCTTCATTCGTGATATTTCCATTAACATCAAAAGCTTCTTTAGCTTTACCAAGAAGGAATTCATTTCCTGGAAGAGTGTAGGCATTGACACCTGGAGCGTCAAGAATCTTACGAAGGTGAACTTGGGCACGAGAAGTACCTTGGTCGTAGTAAGAAGCTCCCACAATCATGACTGGTTTGTTTTCAAATGGATGAACCTCGTATGAAAGCCATTCAAGAACTGATTTAAGAGAAGCTGAGATTGTGTGGTTGTGCTCAGGAGTAGCAATAATGACACCATCAGCACGCGTAATTCTGTTATACAAGAGACGCAATTGGAAGCTTTCGTCCCATTTTTCGTCTTGGTTAAACATTGGAACTTCATCAATTTCGAGAACTTCTAATTCAAATTTGAGTTTGAAGTGACGACGGATGAATTCCAAGAGTTTACGGTTATATGATTGATCGTAGTTTGATCCTACAAGTCCAACAAATTTCATTCTTTTTGGTCTCCTATCTTACAAATTTTCCCAGTCAAAGTCTTCAGCATCTTTGCGAAGTAGGGCTTGTGCGTTGCGCAATTTTTCTGTAATTTTTACAAAGATACGGAAGTCGTCAAAAGTGGCATCTAATTTTTTGATAACATCAAGATCCACTAGAACTCCACTTGGATTGAAGGCTTGAAGAGAATGTGAAAGCAAGAATTCATCTGGAAGGACACTTGCTTTGATTTCTGGGGCATTCAAGATTTGGCGAAGTTGTAATTGGGCACGTGATGAACCAAGCGTACCATATGAAGCACCTGTAATCATGATTGGTTTGTTCAAAAGTGGATAGATACCATAAGACAACCAAGCAAGAGCGCTCATCAAAACAGCTGGGATAGAGTGGTCATACTCAGGAGTACCAATAATAACGCCATCTGCCTCTTCAATTTTAGCAGCAATTTCTAAAATTTCAGCAGGTACTTGCTTGTCAGCTGGTTTGTTGAAGACAGGAATGTCTTTAATTTCAACAAGTTCAATTTCAGCTTTTTCAGCAAAGTGTTTTTGCATGTATTGAAGCAATTGGCGGTTTGTAGAACGTTTTGAATTTGTTCCAACAATAGCAATAAGTTTTAACATGAGATTTCCTTTCTCTTTTTACATAATACAATTTTAAAACTCCATTGAAACATTTGTTTCTATAGAGTAGGAATTCCTGAAGAACAGCTTAGGTGACCTTCCTTATCGATGAGGATAGCTTCGATGCCCTCCAAACTTTCGACTTGCCAGAGGATAGAAGCAGGTCTTTCTCCAAATAGACGAGTTGTCCAGATTTCACCATCAACTGATTTATCAGAGATGATTGTTAGACTCGCTAGTTCCGTTTCAACAGGATATCCTGTTTGGCTGTCAAAAATATGATGGTAATCTTTTCCATCGACAGTCAGGTGACGTTCATAAATGCCTGAAGTCACGACAGATTTATTGACAACAGGGATGGTCATTAAGTGATTTCCCCTCGGATTGGCTGGGTCTTGAATCCCAATTTGCCAAGGCTGATCCCCTCTTGCCTGATTTTTTCCAATAGTCAGGATATTCCCTCCCAGATTGATCAAGGCAGATGTCACTCCCTCTTTTCTCAGAAATTGAGCAACTTTATCCGCACTATAACCCTTGGCTAAACAACCTAGGTCTATCTTCATTCCTTTCTGTTTTAGAAACACAGTAGAAGTAGAAGAATCTAACTCGATATAATGAGGATTGATTAAAGGGAGAATTGATTCGATTTCTTGAGGCTGGGCAACTTTGGCATCTGAAAAACCGATACGCCAGGTTTGAATCAAGGGACCAATGCTGATATTGAGATGGCTAGATGGCGCTAGGCTATGCTCTAATCCAAGTGAAATCAGTTCGAACAGGTCTGGATGAACCTTGACGGGGGCTATTCCAGCTTGATGATTGATTTCCATCAACTCAGATTCTTGGCTATTGGCATTGAAACGATATTCTAACTCTTTGAGCAAATCAAAGGATTTTTGGATCAAGCTATCGGCTCGCTCATCTACTAATGAAATAGTGATAGTAGTCCCCATTAGCCGTTCGGAATGTGAACTAAGAGGCAAGCTACCAACTCCTTTCTTTTATGAAAAGAAGACTGAAATATAGTAAATTTATATTAAATTTAACCCCTTACATTTTCTTTTCATGATACTAGCATACCATAAAGTCAGCGTTTTCACAAATAAAATTTGTAAACTTGTCAAGAAATATGCTCAGAAAATAAAGAGTAATTGTAAGAAAGGCTGATAAAATACAGATTATTTACATTTTTTTACAAAAAAATCGGGAAAATTAGCTAAACTCTTGTAAACGCTAACAGTAAATGTTATACTAGAAGAGTAAATTTAAAATTGAAGGTAGGAATTTTTCTATGAGTAAAATCGTTGTAGTTGGTGCTAACCACGCTGGTACAGCATGTATTAACACTATGTTGGATAATTTTGGAAATGAGAACGAAATCGTTGTATTTGACCAAAACTCTAACATTTCTTTCCTAGGATGTGGAATGGCTCTTTGGATTGGTGAACAAATTGACGGTGCTGAAGGCTTGTTCTATTCTGATAAAGAAAAATTGGAAGCTAAAGGTGCTAAGGTTTACATGAACTCACCAGTTCTTTCAATCGACTATGATAACAAAGTAGTTACAGCAGAAGTTGAAGGGAAAGAGCACAAAGAATCATACGAGAAATTGATTTTCGCTACAGGTTCTACACCAATCTTGCCACCAATCGAAGGTGTTGAAATTGTTAAAGGAAACCGCGAATTTAAAGCAACTCTTGAAAATGTACAATTCGTTAAATTGTACCAAAACGCTGAAGAAGTGATTCACAAATTGTCTGATAAGAGTCAACACCTTGACCGTATCGCTGTTGTTGGTGGTGGTTATATCGGTGTTGAACTTGCTGAAGCCTTTGAACGTCTTGGAAAAGAAGTTATCCTTGTTGATATCGTTGATACTGTCTTGAACGGTTACTATGACAAAGACTTCACACAAATGATGGCGAAGAACTTGGAAGACCACAACATCCGCTTGGCACTTGGTCAAACTGTTAAAGCAATTGAGGGTGACGGTAAAGTTGAACGCTTGATTACTGATAAAGAAACTTTCGATGTGGATATGGTTATCCTTGCAGTTGGTTTCCGTCCAAACACAGCCCTTGCTGATGGTAAGATTGAACTCTTCCGTAACGGTGCCTTCCTTGTAGACAAGAAACAAGAAACATCTATCCCAGGCGTTTACGCAGTAGGTGACTGTGCGACTGTTTATGACAACGCTCGTAAAGACACTAGCTACATCGCTCTTGCTTCAAATGCTGTTCGTACTGGTATCGTTGGTGCATATAACGCTTGTGGACATGAATTGGAAGGAATCGGTGTTCAAGGTTCAAACGGTATCTCAATCTATGGTCTTCACATGGTTTCAACTGGTTTGACTCTTGAAAAAGCAAAAGCTGCAGGTTACAATGCGACTGAAACTGGCTTTAACGATCTTCAAAAACCAGAATTCATGAAACATGATAACCATGAAGTGGCCATCAAGATTGTCTTTGACAAAGATAGCCGTGAAATTCTTGGTGCACAAATGGTTTCACATGATTCTGCAATCAGCATGGGAATCCACATGTTCTCACTTGCTATCCAAGAGCATGTGACAATTGATAAATTGGCATTGACAGACCTATTCTTCTTGCCACACTTCAACAAACCATACAACTACATCACAATGGCTGCCCTTACAGCTGAAAAATAAAAATGAATGAGCTATCTGGCCTTAAGTTAAGGCCAGATAGTTTTTTAACTATTCTGTACCCATACAATTACGTTTTTTTTATCTTGTACTTCATTTTAATCTAACTTAAAATGAAATAGTAGCTACCAATATAAATAATGAGGATAAAATAAATGACTGAAAATCGTTATGAACTAAATAAAAACTTGGCACAGATGCTCAAAGGTGGGGTTATCATGGACGTTCAGAATCCTGAACAGGCCCGCATTGCAGAAGCTGCTGGTGCGGCTGCTGTTATGGCCTTGGAGCGGATTCCAGCTGATATCCGTGCAGCTGGTGGTGTTTCCCGTATGAGTGATCCAAAGATGATTAAGGAAATCCAAGAAGCGGTTAGTATTCCAGTAATGGCCAAGGTCAGAATCGGGCATTTTGTTGAAGCTCAGATTTTAGAGGCTATTGAGATTGACTATATCGATGAGAGTGAAGTTTTATCTCCAGCAGACGACCGTTTCCATGTGGACAAAAAAGAATTCCAAGTTCCTTTTGTCTGTGGGGCTAAGGATTTGGGCGAAGCCTTGCGTCGTATCGCTGAAGGTGCTTCTATGATTCGTACCAAAGGAGAACCTGGGACAGGGGATATCGTCCAAGCTGTTCGTCATATGCGTATGATGAATCAGGAAATTCGCCGTATTCAAAACTTACGAGAGGACGAACTTTATGTTGCTGCTAAGGACTTGCAGGTACCTGTAGAATTGGTTCAATACGTCCATGAACATGGAAAATTGCCAGTTGTAAACTTTGCGGCTGGAGGCGTTGCAACGCCAGCAGATGCTGCGTTGATGATGCAATTAGGGGCAGAGGGTGTCTTTGTCGGTTCAGGTATTTTCAAGTCAGGAGATCCTGTTAAACGAGCGAGTGCCATTGTCAAAGCGGTAACTAACTTCCGTAATCCTCAAATCCTAGCTCAAATCTCTGAAGATCTAGGCGAAGCCATGGTTGGTATTAATGAAAATGAAATTCAAATTCTCATGGCAGAGCGAGGAAAATAGATGAAAATCGGAATATTGGCCTTGCAAGGGGCCTTTGCAGAACATGCAAAAGTGCTAGATCGATTAGGTGTCGAGAGTGTTGAAATCAGAAATTTAGAGGATTTTCAGCAACATCAGAGTGACTTGTCGGGTTTGATATTACCTGGAGGTGAGTCTACAACCATGGGCAAGCTCTTACGAGACCAGGATATGTTGCTTCCTATCCGAGAAGCCATTCTATCTGGTTTACCAGCCTTTGGAACCTGTGCAGGCTTAATTTTGCTGGCTAAGGAAATTACTTCTCAGGAAGAGAGTCATCTAGGAACTATGGATATGGTGGTCGAGCGCAATGCCTATGGGCGCCAATTAGGAAGTTTCTACACGGAAGCAGAATGTAAGGGAATCGGTCAGATTCCAATGACCTTTATCCGTGGTCCGATTATCAGTAGTGTTGGAGAAGATGTAGAAATTCTAGCAACAGTTGACAATCAAATCGTTGCAGCCCAAGAAAAAAATATGCTGGTAACCTCTTTTCATCCTGAATTGACTGATGATGTTCGCTTGCACCAGTACTTTATTAATATGTGTAAAGAAAAAAGTTGAGATTGAATTTCTCAACTTTTTTACATGTAATAAACAATGGCGATGTATTGGAGGGCAGATGCTGCTAGGATAAAGAGATGCCAAATCATGTGGAAATAAGGTTTTTTCTTGGCATAAAATCCAGCCCCAACTGTATAAGAGAGCCCACCAGTTACCATGAGACTCCAGAAAATTGGCGTTGTTTGACTGATAATGGCTGGAATGATAGCTAGAACCAACCAGCCCATAATCAGGTAAAGAGCAAGGCTAAATTTCTCATTGACCTTTTTAGCAAAGATTTTATATAGGATGCCAAAGATAGTTGTTCCCCACTGAATGCCAATAATCAGATAGCCAAACCAGTTATTCATTAAGGTCAAGACGACTGGTGTATAAGAGCCAGCAATGGCAACATAAATCATAGAATGATCGATGATCCGCAAGACGTATTTGTGGGTTGAACCATAGGCCATAGAGTGGTAAATGGTTGACGAGAGGAACATGAGAAATAGACTAATGACGAAAATGGAAACGCCGATAGATGATAAAAATCCGTGTGCTTCATAACTATAGGTTGATGAAATAGGGAGTAAGATGAGCATGATGACTGCCCCCACAGCATGGGTCACGCTATTAGCAATCTCCTCTCCAAAACTAAGTTGTTTACTGAGTTTAAGACTAGTATTCATTAGATTTCCTCCTCTTCAGTATGATGGATTAAGGCTAGAGTTTGATGATAGAGTTTAACGGTTTGGCAGCTGGTTTGGATAATGGGGTTAGCTGGATCAATTCCTTGGTTCATGTAATCCACAAAAGCGTCGTAGAGTTGGTCTGAACTTGCTTGAGTTTGTAGAGTATTAAGTGTCTGGGCTATTTCTTGAATAGAAAATACAGACTTGAGGCTTGTGATAGCAATCAAACGGGCAATTTGTTGGCGTTGGTATTTTTTCTTGTCAGGCTTTGTCAGGTAACCATGTTTGACATAATTATTGACCATAGATGCTGTTAGGCCCTTGTCTTTATCAGGAGAAATAGGGACGCAGACCTGATTGACATAGAGCAAAACCTGGTCCAGATAGAGGTCAATGTTTGGAATTTCTGCCCATTTTGGGTAGGAAAAGGTACTTTTCATTTCCAACTCCTTTTTATCTAGTTTTGATAAACAGATTATAAAATAACAAAAATAAAAAGTCAAGTTTTAACTGCTTGTGAAAAGGCTTAAATTATGCTATGATGGGAGAAACTAGTCAGAAAAGAGGAGAAAAGATGGAGATTCGTTTAGCTTTTCCAAATGAAGTAGATGCCATTATGCAGGTGATGGAGGAAGCCAAGAAATGTTTAGCGGATGCTGGTAGTGACCAGTGGCAAAATGGTTATCCAAATGCTGATATTATTATTGAGGATATTATCTCAGGCCAAGCCTATGTGGCCTTGGAAGAGGGAGAACTGCTAGCCTATGCTGCTGTGACCAAGAGTCCAGAGGCAGCCTATGAAGCCATTTATGAAGGAAAATGGCAAGCTGGAGAGTCAGAGTACCTGGTCTTTCACCGTATCGCTGTGGCAGTAGATGTTCAGGGACAGGGAGTTGCTCAAACCTTTTTAGAGGGCTTGATTGAAGGTTTTGACTATCTTGATTTTCGCTCAGATACGCATGCTGAAAACAAAGCTATGCAACATATTTTTGAAAAACTTGGTTTTAAACAGGTTGGTAAAGTGCCTGTTGATGGCGAACGCTTGGCCTATCAAAAATTAAAGAAATAATGCAAAAGAAGTACGCAAAAATGTTCTATTCTTCGCCAATAGGAACCTTGTCTTTGGTTGCCGACGAGCAATATCTGTATGGCGTTTGGGTGCAGGAGCAGAAGCATTTTGAGAGGGGACTAGTAGATGAGACGATAGAAGCAGTTGTTAGTCATCCCATTTTAGACCCAGTTACTGCTTGCTTAGATGCTTACTTTAAAGGCAAGCCTCAGGATTTATCCGACTTGCCTTTGGCTCCAATCGGAACGGATTTTGAAAAGCGAGTTTGGTCCTATTTACAGAGAATTCCTTATGGTCAGACAGTGACCTATGGACAAATAGCCCAAGACCTGCAAGTGGCCTCTGCTCAAGCAATTGGTGGAGCAGTGGGGCGCAATCCTTGGTCTATCCTAGTACCTTGTCATCGTGTGTTAGGAGCAGGTAAGCGTCTGACGGGGTATGCTGCAGGAGTGGAAAAGAAAGCTTGGCTCTTGGAGCATGAAGAAGCAGATTTTAAAGATATAAAATAGAAAGTGAAAGATATGTTAGAATTTATCGAATATCCAAAATGTTCAACTTGTAAAAAAGCAAAACAAGAATTAAATCAACTCGGTGTGGACTATAAAGCCGTCCACATCGCCGAAGAAACACCTAGCCAAGAAGTTATTTTAAACTGGCTAGAAACCTCAGGATTTGAATTGAAGCAATTTTTCAACACCAGTGGAATCAAATACCGGGAACTTGGACTAAAAGATAAGGTAGGAAGTCTGTCAAACCAAGAAGCAGCTGAGTTGCTCGCAAGCGACGGAATGTTGTTAAAACGTCCCATTTTAGTGGAGAATGGAACTGTTAAGCAAATCGGTTATCGAAAAGCTTACGAAGAATTGGGATTGAGATAGTTTTTACTTATCTCTTTGATAGATAAAATATATAACCTCCCTGTTTCAAAGTATGATAAACTAGTAGGTAGACAAAGTCTGTACCTGACCGTAGCAAATAATTTCATTGACGGCAGAAGTATGGTAGAATGTATCATTATCAGGAGAGGATGTTTTTATGAATGTTACAACGATTTTAGCATCAGATTGGTACCAAAACTTGATGCAATTGATTCCGGATGGCAAGCTGTTTAGCCTGCGTTCGGTCTTTGATGGGATTCCAAGAATTGTCCAACAACTTCCAACAACGATTATGTTGACAATTGGTGGTGCTCTTTTTGGCTTGGTTTTGGCACTTCTTTTTGCCATTGTGAAAATCAATCGTGTCAAAATTTTATATCCCTTGCAGGCCTTCTTTGTTAGTTTCTTAAAAGGGACACCGATTTTGGTGCAACTCATGTTGACCTACTACGGAATTCCTTTGGCTTTGAAAGCTCTCAATCAGCAATGGGGAACTGGTTTCAATATCAATGCGATTCCAGCCGCTGCTTTTGCAATTGTCGCCTTTGCCTTTAATGAAGCAGCTTATGCTAGTGAAACCATTCGTGCAGCCATTCTCTCAGTCAATCCTGGTGAGATTGAGGCGGCACGCAGTCTGGGGATGACCCGAGCGCAAGTTTATCGTCGCGTGATTATTCCAAATGCGGCCGTTGTGGCGACTCCAACCTTAATCAATTCCCTAATCGGCTTGACCAAAGGAACTTCTCTAGCCTTTAGTGCGGGTGTTGTGGAAGTCTTTGCCCAAGCTCAGATTTTGGGTGGAGCTGATTACCGCTACTTTGAACGCTTTATCTCCGTTGCCCTTGTTTATTGGGTAGTCAATATCGGAATTGAAAGCCTTGGTCGTTTCATCGAGAGAAAAATGGCTATTTCTGCACCCGATACAGTGCAAACAGATGTGAAAGGAGACCTTCGTTAATGATTAAGATTTCGAATTTAAGCAAATCCTTTTCAGGACAGACTGTCTTGGATCATCTGAACTTGGATATTCAAAAAGGGGAAGTTGTAGCCTTGATTGGTTCTTCAGGAGCTGGAAAATCAACCTTCCTTCGTAGTCTCAATTATCTTGAAACACCTGACAGTGGCTCTATTCAGATTGATGATTTCTCAGTTGATTTTTCTAAAATCACTCAAGAAGAAATCCTTGCCCTACGCCGTAAGTTGTCTATGGTTTTCCAACAGTTTAATTTGTTTGAACGCCGAACAGCACTTGATAATGTGAAAGAAGGCTTGGTTGTTGTCAAGAAATTATCCGACCAAGAAGCAACCAAGATTGCCAAGGAAGAGTTGGCTAAGGTTGGGCTTTCAGACCGTGAAAACCATTATCCTCGCCATTTATCAGGTGGACAGAAGCAACGGGTTGCCCTAGCGCGTGCACTTGCGATGAAACCAGATGTCTTGCTCTTAGACGAACCAACTTCAGCCCTTGATCCAGAATTGGTCGGCGAAGTAGAAAAGTCTATTGCAGATGCTGCTAAGTCAGGTCAAACCATGATTTTGGTTAGTCATGACATGTCCTTTGTAGCTCAAGTTGCGGATAAGATTCTCTTCCTAGATAAGGGGAAAATCATTGAGTCTGGAACACCGGATGAGATTATCCACCATCCTAAAGAAGAGCGAACAAAAGAATTCTTCGCTAGTTACAAACGGACTTATATTTGATATAATAGATAAAGAAAAACTCAGTTAGCTGGACTAGCTGAGTTTACTCTTTAAAAAAGATAGAAATGAGAGAAATCATGCTACTGCAACTATTTTCTTTATATTTCGAGAGTTTGATCTTGACCACCATCCTCGTCCTGATTTTTTTAGGGATTTGGATTGGACTGAGAGCCATGTCGGGAGTTGATAAGACAGCCAAGGCTCGCCAAGCCCATCTCTATGATATGATTATGATTGGTGTTTTGGTTGTTCCAGTATTATCCTTTGCGGTTATGAGTTTAATTCTTGTTTTCAAGGCATAATCCTTGCGTGATTGACAAGAAAGAGTTAGAATAAAGATAGTTACAACAAGAAAGAAGGAAACTATATGTACGATACTATTATTATCGGTGCTGGACCTGCAGGTATGACTGCAGCCTTGTATGCTGCTCGAAGCAATCTGAAAGTAGCCTTGATTGAAGGTGGTCTGCCAGGTGGTCAGATGAATAATACATCTGATATTGAAAATTACCCTGGATACGCTAATATTAGTGGGCCAGAATTGGCAGAAAAGATGTTTGAACCGCTTGAAAATCTTGGTGTGGAGCACATTTATGGTTATGTTGAAAATGTCGAAGACCATGGTGATTTTAAGAAAGTGATGACTGATGACCAAACATATGAAACTCGTACCGTTATCGTAGCGACTGGCTCTAAACACCGTCCTTTGGGAGTACCTGGAGAAGAAGAACTGAACAGTCGTGGTGTTTCTTACTGTGCCGTGTGTGATGGTGCTTTCTTCCGTGACCAAGATTTGTTGGTAGTTGGTGGCGGAGATTCAGCTGTCGAAGAAGCCCTCTTCTTGACTCGTTTTGCTAAGACTGTTACCATTGTTCACCGTCGTGACCAACTTCGTGCCCAAAAGGTTTTACAAGACCGCGCCTTTGCGAATGAGAAAATCAGCTTTATCTGGGATTCTGTAGTGAAGGAAATCAAGGGTGAAAACAGAGTAGAATCTGTCGTTTTTGAAAATGTGAAAACAGGTCAAGTGACAGAACAAGCCTTCGGTGGTGTCTTTATCTATGTTGGATTGGATCCTCTTAGCGATTTTGTTAAAGAATTGAATATCCAAGATCAGGCAGGTTGGATTGTGACAGATAACCACATGAAAACTGCAGTTGACGGTATCTTTGCAGTTGGAGATGTTCGCCAGAAAGACCTTCGTCAAGTGACAACAGCAGTTGGAGATGGAGCTATCGCTGGTCAAGAAGCTTATAAATTTATCACAGAACATAGTTAATACACTTCTAAAATCTCTTCAAACCACGTTAGCTTCGCTTTACCGTAGGTATGGGTACTGACTTCGTCAGTTCTATCCACAACTTCAAAACAGTGTTTTGAGCTGACTTCGTCAGTCTTATCTACAACCTCAAAGCAGTGCTTTGAGCTGTCTACAGCTAGCTTCCTAGTTTGCTCTTTGATTTTCATTGAGTATAATCATAAAAAGTTTCCAATCAGATGACTGGAAACTTTTTTTATAGTCTATTTCGGAAAACTTCGTACATGAGAATGGCTGCAGCAACACTGGCATTAAGGCTTTGAACATGTCCATTCATGGGAATAGTAATCATTTCATCGACCTGTTTTTTGATGTTGGTAGAGATGCCTTTTCCTTCATTTCCGATGATGAGGGCGATTTTTCCTTTTGTATTCCACTTATGGCAAGGAGTACCGTTCATATCTGTTCCAAAGGTCCAGAAGCCTTCACCCTTGAGTTTGTCTAGAGTTTGGCTCAGATTGGTTACGCGGGCAATTGGAACGTGTTCAATAGCACCTGTGGCCGTTTTGGCAACGACAGGAGTAACTCCGACAGCACGGTGCTTGGGAATGATGACACCTGAAACGTTGGTCGCATCAGCTGTTCTCAAGATGGAACCTAGATTATGAGGGTCAGTTAACCCATCCAGAATCAATAGAAGTGGATTTTCTTCTTGGCGTGTTTTGGCAAGGATTTGGTCCAGTTCGCTATAGGCAAATTCGGATACTCGTAGAACGAAACCTTGGTGGACAGCACCTTCAGTCATCTCAGAGAGGGATTTTTTTGAAGTCCAAGAAATGGATACTTTTTTTTCTGTAGCCAGTTCCTTGACTTTCTCAACATTCTTACCTCGGAGATCTTCTTGGAGGTAAAGTTTGTTCCCTGTGTTTGCAAGGAGGGCTTCGGTAACGGCGTGGACGCCATAGACAATATCATTTGTTTTCATGCCTCTATTATAACACAAAACCCCGTCTTGCAACGGGATTTTATTTATTCAAGAATCAGTAGACCATCTTTAACTTCAAATGGGTCTTTTTCATTGATACGATCGTAAAACATGATTCCGTTGATGTGGTCAATTTCATGCTGAACAACGATGGAGTTGTAGCCTTTGAGCTTGATACGGTGTTTTTCGCCGTCCTTGTCAAAGTAGTCAACAGTAACGCGAGCATGGCGAACAACATAGCCAGGCACATTGCGGTCAACAGAGAGGCAACCTTCTCCTTCGCCAAGAGCAGCGTCTTGAACAGAGTGAGAGACGATTTTTGGATTGTACATAATGGCTTGTAAGTCGTAGGCTTCCTCTGGAGTTTCTCCTTCTTCAACAATATTTGGCACCAAAACAGCGATAATGCGTTTTGAGATATCCAACTGAGGAGCAGCAAGTCCAACCCCACCGCGGAGCCCCATCTTTTCAGCCATGACAGGATCTTGGGAATGTTTGAGGAATTGCATCATCTTTTCGCCAAGAATGATTTCTTGGTCAGACAAGGGAAAAGTGACTTCCTCAGCAACTGCGCGAAGAGTCGGATTCCCCTCGCGGATAATATCTTTCATATCAATTAAGTGAGCAGCTTTTGTAATACGTTCTATAGCAGACATTTTCTCTCCTTTCATTACCTCTACATGATATCACAAAATGACAAGGATTGAAAGCATTACGGCATCGAGCTTTTATAGAAAATGCCTTTTAGGTTCGATTCAATTGTGAAAGAAATACTTATCTGTGATATAATAAAAAGAAAAGGCTTGCATTAGAAAGTAGGGAGAATGAAGATGCAAAGAAGACAAGATAGACATAAACGTGGACCAGTTTTTCATTTTGTGAGAGGCTTTGTAAACTTTTTTAGGAGTTATCGCAAGTGGAGCAATAAGGGATTTGTGGCGATACTCTTGCTAGCAGTTGCTTTATCAATGGGCTTGGTCTTGTTGTTTGAAAGCTTCCAAGGAATCCCCTTAACCAGTCAAAAAAAGGATGCCATTTCTCAAGAAGCAAATAAGACCAATCAAAATACTAAAGATCAGGAAGAGGAAAAAACTGCTAGAATTATGGCCAATGGGGACCTCCTTTATCATATTCCTATTTATCGTTCGGCTTTAAAAGAAGATGGGACCTATGATTTTCATGAGAATTTTGATTATGTGAAACCATGGCTCAAACAAGCAGACCTAATTATAGGTGATTTTGAAGGTACTGTGAACAAGGACCACTATTTGGCAGGTTATCCCCTATTTAATGCACCTGGTGAAGTTATGGATGCCATCAAGGATGCCGGTTATCAAGTGCTAGACTTGGCGCATAACCATATCCTAGATTCACAAATAGAAGGTGTGGTTTCAACAGCAGATGCTATTGAGAAGGCAGGAATGACACCTATTGGAGTGTATACGCATGAGTCACGTGATCAAGCTCCACTGGTTATCAAGGAAGTGAACGGCATCAAGGTTGCACTTTTAGCCTATTCTTATGGTTTTAATGGAATTGAGCAAAGTATTTCTCAAGAAGACTATAACCGCTATCTTTCAGACCTAAATGAAGACAAGATGAAGGCTGAAATTGAACGAGCAGAGAAGGAAGCAGATATCACCATTATCATGCCTCAGATGGGTGTGGAGTATCGCTTGGAACCAACTGAAGAACAAAAGGCTCTTTATCACAAGATGATCGATTGGGGAGCGGATATTATCTTTGGAGGGCACCCTCACGTAGTTGAACCATCTGAAACGGTTGAAAAAGATGGGGACAAGAAACTCATTATCTATTCAATGGGGAACTTCATTTCCAATCAACGAATTGAAACCATGCAAGATGAAGAGAATGCTAAGTGGACAGAGCGCGGCGTGCTCATGGATGTGACTGTTAAGAAAAAAGCCGGTAAGACGACAATCGAAACTGCCAAAGCGCATCCTTCTTGGGTAAACCGTACACCAAAAGGAACCTATTCTCCAGAAGGTTATCCACTATTCCTATACCAAACTTATATCTTAGAAGATTTTATCGAGGGTGGTAGTCATCGTGACCAGTTAGATGAAGCGACTAAGGAACGAATTGATACAGCCTATAAAGAAATGAACGAACATGTGGGATTGAAGTGGGATTAGCTTGAATCCAGAGGGAAGTAAATGACGATTAAGGTAATTTCAACAGATATGGACGGGACCTTGCTGGATGCTAGAGGCCAGCTTGATCTCCCACGCTTGGAAAAGATTTTAGATCAGTTGGATCAAAGGGGTATTCGTTTTGTCATTGCGACTGGGAATGAAATTCACCGTATGAGACAACTGCTGGAGCACTTGGTCGATCGAGTGGTTTTGGTTGTTGCCAATGGAGCTCGTATTTTTGAAAACAATGAACTGCTTCAGGCTCAGACTTGGGATGATGCCATTGTCGATAAGGCTTTGACTCATTTCCAGGGTCGAGCGTGTCAGGACCAGTTTGTTGTGACGGCTATGAAGGGTGGTTTCGTCAAAGAAGGTACCATTTTTACAGACCTTGAAAGTTTTATGACTCCAGAAATGATTGAAAAATTCTACCAACGGATGCAATTTGTGGACGAATTAACCTCTGACCTCTTTGGTGGTGTGCTCAAGATGAGTATGGTTGTTGGTGAGGAACGTTTGAGTTCGGTCTTGGAAGAAATCAATGACCTCTTTGATGGCCGTGTTCGGGCTGTATCGAGTGGCTATGGTTGCATTGATATCCTTCAAGCTAGAATTCATAAAGCATGGGGCTTGGAAGAATTACTCAAGCGCTGGGACTTGAACTCCCAACAAATCATGGCTTTTGGTGACAGTGAAAATGATGTTGAAATGCTTGAAATGGCTGGAATTGCCTATGCGATGGAAAATGCTGATGAGAAAGCCAAAGCTGTGGCGACTGCTCTAGCACCAGCTAACAGCCAAGGAGGAGTTTACCAAGTCTTGGAAAATTGGTTAGAAAAAGGAGAATGAAGTGGCAGTACAGTTATTAGAAAATTGGTTACTGAAGGAACAAGAAAAAATCCAAACCAAGTATCGTCACTTAAATCAGGTTTCTGTTGTAGAGCCAGACATTCTTTTTATTGGGGATTCCATTGTCGAATACTATCCTCTGCAGGAACTATTTGGGACTTCAAAGACGATTGTCAATCGAGGAATTCGTGGCTATCAGACAGGGCTGTTATTAGAAAATCTTGATGCGCATCTTTATGGTGGAGCAGTAGATAAAATTGTCCTTTTGATTGGGACAAATGATGTCGGAAAAGATGTGCCTGTGAATGAGGCTCTCAATAATCTCGAAGCTATCATACAATCCATTACTCGCGATTATCCATTGACTGAGATTAAATTGCTTTCCATTTTGCCAGTCAATGAGGGAGAGGAGTACAAGCAGATAGTCTATATCCGCACGAATGAAAAAATCCAGAAATGGAATCAAGCCTATCGAGAGCTTGCTTCAGCCTATATGCAGGTAGAATTTGTGCCAGTTTTTGATAGTTTGACAGACCAAGTAGGTCAACTCAAAAAAGAATATACAACTGATGGACTGCATCTCAGTGTTGCTGGTTATCAGATTTTGACAAAATCTTTGAAAGACTATCTTTTGTAGTTAATTGCTTTCCTTTTTGCATTTTTGAGTTAGATAAGGTATAATGGTTTTGTTGTCTTTTGGGGTCGTTACGGATTCGACAGGCATTATGAGGCATATTTTGCGACTCGTGTGGCGACGTAAACGCTCAGTTAAATATAACTGCAAAAAATAACACTTCTTACGCTCTAGCTGCCTAAAAACCAGCAGGCGTGACCCGATTTGGATTGCTCGTGTTCAATGACAGGTCTTATTATTAGCGAGATACGATCAAACTTTGTCTAGCAGTTTGGTAAGAGATTTATAGGCTCGCAGTTCCTAGGCTTGAGTTATGTGTCGAGGAGCTGTTAAAACAATACATAACCTATGGTTGTAGACAAATATGTTAGCAGGTGTTTGGACGTGGGTTCGACTCCCACCGGCTCCATTATTCTTTTGCATTCCTTTCTAAAACGTTGTTTTTACAACGTTTTTTATTTTATTCTTTGGTATTCTTTTGCAAAAAAAGAATACAACATTTTGTTGTATCCTAAATATTAAATCAAGTCCTGAATTTTCTTAAGTTTTTATCATATTTTCTGTTATAATTAAGGTGCCTTAAGAAAAATAATGAAAAAACTAAATGTTTTTCATATAGTTTTCATTTTTGTGTTATAATTAAGGTGCCTTAAGAAAAATATTAAGGTGCCTTAAGAAAAATAATGAAAAAACTAAATGTTTTTCATATAGTTTTCATTGTTTTAATAGTTTAAAGTCAATCTTATTTTTCTCTAATAGAAAATAATGAAAAAGTAGGTTTAGAAAGAGGTAAGTATCTATGTCTTCTCATAAAAAAGTGTCACTCTCTGAGATTAATCAATCTATCGATACTCCAAATAACAATCATTTCTGGCAAAATTTAAATGCCTTTTTAGGTCCGGGTGCTCTTGTCGCAGTTGGTTATATGGATCCAGGAAACTGGATTACCAGTGTAGTCGGTGGTGCTTCCTATAAGTATAGTCTCTTGTTTGTTATCTTGATTTCATCTCTCATTGCCATGCAACTTCAGCAGATGGCAGGAAAGCTTGGTATTGTAACCCAGATGGACCTGGCTCAAGCAACGGCTCATCATTCACCTAAATGGCTTCGTTATAGTCTATGGGTGATTTTAGAATTAGCCTTGATGGCGACAGATCTGGCAGAAGTTCTAGGTTCAGCGATTGCTCTCAATCTTCTCTTTAAGATTCCGATTATGATAGCAATTCTCTTGACCGTGTTGGATGTTTTTCTCTTATTGCTTCTGATGAAATTTGGCTTTAAGAAGATTGAAGCTATTGTGACAACACTGATTTTAACCATTCTAGCAATTTTTACCTATCTGGTAGCTTTGTCACATCCAAGCTTCCAAGGAATCGTTGAGGGTTATCTACCGAATGCAACCTTATTTGAAAGTCCCTTGCCAGGGCATGAAAGTCAATTAACCTTGGCACTAGGGATCGTGGGAGCAACGGTTATGCCCCATAACCTCTATTTGCATTCTTCCTTGTCACAAACTCGGAAAATCAATCACAAGGACAAGAATGATGTTCGAAAAGCCGTGCGCTTTATGACCTGGGATTCAAATCTCCAATTATCCTTGGCCTTTGTGGTTAACTCCCTTCTATTAATTCTCGGGGCGGCTCTCTTTTTCGGCCATGCATCTGAGATTTCTGCCTTCTCTCAAATGTATAATGCCTTGCAGGATTCTACTATTGCAGGAGCTATAGCTAGCTCGACCTTATCAACCTTGTTTGCCTTGGCTTTATTAGCCAGTGGTCAAAATTCGACAATTACGGGTACCTTGACTGGACAAATCGTTATGGAAGGTTTCTTGCATATGAGATTACCTCAATGGTTCATTCGTTTGGCAACTCGTCTCTTTGCCTTGTTGCCTGTCATGATTGTAGCGGTTCTGTTTGGTCATCAGGAAAAAACATTAGATCAGTTATTGGTTTATTCACAAGTCTTTCTTTCGATTGCTCTTCCATTTTCAATCTTCCCACTGATTTATCTAACTTCTAAGAAATCACTGATGGGAGAATTTACCAATGCCAAATGGAATACCATCCTTGGCTATATCGTTTCCATTATCTTAACAATTCTCAATGTGAAATTGTTATTTGATATTTTCTAAGAAATTCACCCGAGTTATAAAACAAGCATATAAGAAAAAAGATACCCAAGATTGTACTGCACCCCAAAAGTTAGACATAAAAATCTAACTTTTGGGGTGTTTTTATTATGAAATTAACTTATGAAGATAAAGTTCAAATATATGAATTAAGAAAGAAAGGAGAGAGCTTTAGACAACTTTCAAATCAATTTAGGATAAACATTTCTAATCTTCAGTACATGATTAAATTGATTGATCGTTACGGAATAGAGTTCGTCAAAAAAGGAAAGAATTGTTACTATTCTCCTGAAC